>SHYW01000086.1 GCA_009692615.1 Deltaproteobacteria bacterium
GCCTCAACCACGGTGATCTCGCTGCGATATACTCGTTGAATTACGTCTAGTCGTTTCTCGTCTTTCATTGTCAGGGTTGTCATCCTTCCACCCTGACATAATTACGTTGCCGTTAACCCCTGACATAATCACTTTGCTACAACACACACGGCACATTTCGCTTGACAGCAGCCGCCGCTCTCCGCTATTTCCGTTGCAGATAATTTAGTTTGGCGTGAATGAGGCAGTGACGGATTTCGTCTAACCGAGCAAACGGCGGATAACCCGCCAAAAACAAGAAGGAGGATTCATGAAAAAGTTATTGTTAGTGCTGGCACTTTGGTTCGCGCTGGTCGGCGCGGCGTTGGCGGCGGTGAATATCAACACCGCGTCGAAGGACGAGTTGGTTTCGCTCAAGGGCATCGGCGACAAGAAGGCCCAGGCGATCATCGACTACCGCAAGAAAAATGGCGACTTCAAAAGCGTCGACGATCTGGAGAAAGTCGACGGCATCGGCCCCGGCACGATGAAGCAGATCCGAGCGCAGTTGAGCACCAGCGGCAAAACGACGATCGACAAGCCGGAAAAAGCGACCAAAGCCAAAGGCGACGCCATGAAGTCGGATAAAGGCATGGAAAAATCCAAAGCCGACGACAAGTCCAAAGGCGCCATGGAAAAGAAAGCCGACACCAAGATGGAAAAGAAGTCGGCGGAGAAAGAAACCAAGAAGGCCGCGGACACCAAGGGCGGCAAAGACGAGAAAAAAGCCGAAAAGAAATAATCACGATCCGAACGATGAAAAACCCCGCTGGCGGCGACGCAGCGGGGTTTTTCTTTTCTCGCGGCGAATTTCGCCAGTAAACCAATCGATCCGGCGATAAAATCACGGGAGCAAGAGCTATGCGCCTCGACGACGAACAGGAAAGTCAGAACGTAGAAGACCGGCGCGGCTCGCGCGTCGCCACAGGCGTCGCCGGCGGCGGCATCGGAACAATCGCACTGGTACTGATCGCCATGTTCTTCGGCATCGACCCGAGCGCGATCCTGCAAGGCAATTTGCAATCCACCGTCAATGAACCGGCGCCCAGCGCGCGCCAAACCGGCGTGCGCGACGAAGGGCGCGAGTTTATCTCCCGCGTCCTCGGCAGCACCGAACATACTTGGGGCGAAATTTTCCGGCGCGGCGGCAAACAATACATCGAACCCAAGCTCGTACTCTTCACCGGCCAGGTTCAGTCCGCTTGCGGTTTTGCGTCGGCGGCGTCCGGCCCGTTTTATTGCGGCAACGACCAGAAAGTTTATATAGACCTTTCCTTCTACCGCGAACTGCGCGAGCGCTTCCAAGCGCCGGGCGATTTCGCGCAGGCCTACGTCGTCGCCCACGAAGTCGGCCACCATGTGCAAAACCTGCTCGGCATCATGGGCAAGATCCAAGCGCGACAACAGCGCGCCAGCGAGCGCGACGCCAACGCGCTGTCAGTGCGGCTGGAATTGCAAGCCGATTGTCTCGCCGGGATCTGGGCGAGCTTCGCCAACCGCGAGAAAAAGATTCTCGAACCGGGCGACATCGAAGAAGGTTTGAACGCCGCGGCGCAGATCGGCGACGACACGCTGCAAAAACGTGGACAAGGCCACGTCGTCCCCGAAAGCTTCACCCACGGCAGCGCCGAACAGCGCGTGCGTTGGTTCCGCGCCGGCATCCAGAGCGGCGATTTGAAGCAGTGCGACACCTTCGCTAGCAGAGCGGTTTCGTAACAAATACGGAACCGATGCGCGCAGCGCATCCTACCAAACCTACATTCTCTGAATTGAAGACGGGCGCAGCGTGCTGCGCCCCTACAAATGGCGAATCCTTTTTTGCGTTCTTTGCGGCAATATCCCGAGACCGAATCTCCTCCTCTGTGATCTCCGTGGCCTCCGTGGTGAATCCGATTCTTCCACCACCGCAGACAATTGTTCAGCTCTCCCTTGACTTGCCCAGGAATTCTCGGAAAATACTCGCAGGTTCGATCATGCAGTGCGGGACAATCCTTTCACGCTGAAATCCATTTTGAGATATATTCCCTCAATACGACTGTTAGCGCTTGGCGTGATCCTCGCCGCGCTTTCGCTTTCATTGTCTGGCTGCGGCGCGCGCACCGTCGCGACCGAAGCGCGCTATGCGCCGGCGGGCGACTTGCTCGACATCGTCAAAGACTTTCAGCGCTTAGCGCGCGAAGATACTTACCGCTTTTCCATCCCCAAAGACGTCACCGGCATCAACATCATGAAGGCGACGCTGATCCGCCTAGACGATTACGAGCGCAAGAACCGCGGCCAATTCGCTGACATCGTGCAGTATAACAAAGCTCTCGCCCTTGAGCGCTTGCGCGAGTACGATCAAGCCATCGCGCTTTATCGCAAAGTCGCCGAGACCGAAGGGCGCTTGAGCGGTGAAGCGGTGAAGAATGCCGAGGCGCTGGATAATTTCCTGCGCATCTTCGACCGCGCGATTTCGAGCGACGATCCATTTAAATATATCGCCGGCCTGGACGAAAAGGTCGCCGCCTGGAACGCGCTGATTAAAAAGCATCAGGGTACGCCCTACGAGTTCATGGCGCGGGTCGAGGAAGAGCGCATCGACCGCGCCAAAGTCGCCTTCGTCGAAGCCAACCGCAGCCGGTTGAAGGAAGGCAACCAGTTAACCATCGTCGGCTACAGCCAACTGGTGACCAAACATCAGCAGAGCAAGAACGGTCAACGCTTCTTACTCGACTTCGGCGACTTCTATTTGATCCTTGCAAAAGAATACGTCGCCCAGTACGATCCTGAAGGTTTAGCGTTCGATTCCAAAGTCTTGGACCCGTTGGTTAAATCCGCTCTCAAGCTTTATTCCGAAGTGGCCCAGACCGACGGCGCGGTGGAAAAACTCGAAGCCCAGGGAAAAATTGAAGCGCTGCGCGGCTTCATGGAAAAAATAACGAGACTCAACCGATGACGCGCCGAATCTTCGCGATCCTGTTCGCTCTATGTCTAGCGCCGTTAACCAGCGGCAACAGCCAAGAACTCGGTCTCGACAAAATATTGAATCCCCTGCCCGAGTTCGATCCCTTCGAAAAAGCCAACAGCGCGCCGCAGTTTTTTCCCGACGACACCGACAAGCGCGCCCGCGAGCTGTTGATTGACGCCCTGACCGGCAACAAAGACGGCTTGGCGCCGCATTTGAAAGCGCTGCAAAGCGAAGACGCCAAGCTGCAAAAGCAACACGGCACGGTCACCGGTCTCGCCGAACACGCCCAGGACTTGCTCAACAATACGATCGCCGATCGCGAACGCTACATCGCCGCGCAAAAGGATGCGATCAATAACAGCACCACGCCGGCGCGAAAAAAATATTTGGCAGCGATCGTCGACCGCGACGATCTCAATCAGTCCGACCAACTCATGCGTCAGAGCTCGACTAATTTTTTTGGCGGGCTGGCCAACCGCCTGCTGAGTTCTATCGATTTAGTTGGCGTCGCCTCGGGCAATTTCATCGGCGCCGCCGCGGAAACCGCGGTGAGCCAGCTCTATGCATTAATGGATAAAGATATGCCGGCGGAAGAGCGGCGCGCCTTGGCGCGCGACCTCGATCATCTCAAACGCTTTCCCGACGATCCGCGCAATGCCGCGATCGTCAAACAAGTCGAAGCCCTCGACAAAAAGAAAAAAGCCGCCCTGGCGGCCAAACAGATCGTCAACGCCAACCAAGCCTTGGCCAAAGGCGATTTTCCCCGCGCGCAATTTCACGCCGACCTTGCGTCGCTCTTGGAGCCGGCATCCAAGGACGCGGAAAATATCCGCCAGCAAGCCGAAAAAGCGCTCAGCCAATTAGACGCCGCGCGCAAACCCGCTTTAACGGCAAAAGTCGAAACCAACGCGAGCGCCGAACAAAAAGCCCAACAAGCCGACATCGCGCGCCTGCTGCAAGCTTTGTCGCTGCGCGATAGCAACCAGATCCAGCGCGTCGCCGTCGAGCTCGATCGCAAGTATCGCGGCAAACCTCTGGCCGATGCGGCGCGGGACGCCGAAGCGGTGGGGTTGGAAATCAAAGGTTGGCACGAAGCGGCGAAAAAAGCCGTCGCGGAAATCGCCAAGTCGACGGTCAATCCCGAACTTAAGCAACGCGCCAACGCGCTCTTGCAAAGCCCTGAATACAATCTGCTCACGCCCTTCAACGACGCCCGTAGCGAGCGCCAGCTGGAATCGATGAAGTATGTCTTGCTCGGCGAAAATTTTCTGAGAAAAAATCTCTTGTTCGCCGCCGGCGCCATGGCCGCCGCCGGTCCCGGCGCGGTGGCGACCTTGGGCATGGCCAACGCGGTGATGGTGGGAACCAATTTTTATCAAGTGATGACGAATAACCCGATCTCGGCCCAACCGGTGATCGACGCCGGCGTCGCCTATGTGCGGAGCCACCCCAACTCCGACAATGCTGGTGAAGTTTATAAAATTCTCGCCGACGCCTTCGAAGAACGCGGCCTGTACGACAAGGCGATCGGCTATCACGAACTGGCCAATTCACCGAAAGAAAAAATCGCCGCGCTGCAAGACAAAGCGGCCAAGGCGCTGCTCAACGCCGCGACTAAAAGTGGCGAGCGCGGCGCGCGGGAATATTATCTGACCAGCATCATCGATCAGCATCCCGAATCGGCGTCGGCTGCCGAAGCGACCAAGAAGCTCGCCGAACTGGCCAAGGAAGAGAATCAGGGCATGCGCATGAGCAAGCAGTTTTTGCTCGAACATCCCGAACTCTACGGCCCCCACGGCCTCGGCCTCAAGGCCAGCCTGTTCGACGGCAACCCGAACAACATGGAGATCGCCGAGCGCGGCGTTAACTTGATCAGCGACAACGAAATGTTGGTCTACTATCAAACCCCCTGGGGCGTGCGCAGCCAAAACTATCCGCTGGCGAAATCGGTGAGCGCTCGTTTCTTCGTCACTCTGCGGGAAAAAAATCTTCAAGTCGCCATGGCCGACGTCAACCAGCGCGCCCGCGACAGCGTCGGCGGCATCAAGAATCTGCCCGGCGCCATCGTCCGCGCCGAGCGCGAACGGCGTGGCGCCAATCGCGAGGTGCGCGCCGAGGACAACTCCATGCTGAGTTTGGTCCGTGAAGCCGGGCCCGCCGGCTATGCGAAAGTGTTGGATGCCCAGATGCTCAGCGACAACGAGCGCGATCCCGGCAGCAAGTATCAGATGCCGCCAGTTTCCGGCAGCATTTCGGCGAGTCGATTCAGTCTATCCGGCGGACTGCCGACCGGCCTGTGGGGCAATCAACTGGCCATCGGCAGCGATCGCGGCGGCGCCTTCGCCGGTGTGCAACTGCCGATCCCGCTCCTCGAAGGATTCATTCCCGTCGACTTCATGGTCCAAGGCCGCCCCGGCGGCATTTCGATTTACCCGCGCCTACGTACGAGCGCCGAGGCCGGCGCCGGCGCCGACCCCGAACTTTATCGCTGATGAAATTCCCGGCAAATCCACGGCGATATAATTGATCGCTAACCGATGAGCTTGTTACCAGTTCGAAAAGAAATCTCCCGCGGCGCCATTTCCATCTTGGCCGGCGTCGCGCTTTGGGAAATCCTGGCGCGCGCGTTGCTGGAAAACGAACTGTTGATCCCGCCGCCGAGCAGCATCGCCAGAACATTTTGGACACTCGCCGCCAGCGGCCAATTGAACAAACATTTCGCCGCCACCGCCACGGAATTTATTTACGGCTTCAGCGCCGCCTGCGTTGTCGGCGTCCTGCTCGGTTACTTGATGGGCATGTACCGCTGGTTCGACGAGATCATGGACCCGTGGATGGCGGCACTCTATTCGATCCCGGTGATCGCACTTGTGCCGATGATCATCATCTGGTTCGGCATCGGTATATTGTCTAAAATCGTCGTGGTTTTCAAAATCACTCTGGTGGCGATCATTTTGAATACCGCGGCCGGGATAAAAAACTTGGACCCTGTTTGGTTGGAATTGGCCCAGTCCATGCGCCTATCGAGCTGGCAGACCACTTATAAGATTCGTCTACCCGGCGCTCTGCCTTTTATCATCACCGGCATGCGCTTGGGCGTCGGCCGCGCGCTCCTCGCCGTCGTGGTCGCGGAATTGATGGCATCGAATGCCGGCCTGGGCTATTTACTGCGAGAGTCGTCGGAGACTTGGGATAGCCCGAAACTTTTCGTCACGGTGATCATGCTCGCGGTCATCGGCCTGACCAGCTTTAATTTAATCAAGCGCTTCGAGAAACGCATGGCGCCCTGGCGCCAGAGCGCTGAATGGTCGGCGGATTCTTAACGCCGCCGCAAGCAATGAACCAAGATCAACGCAATCTAGTTTCAATTTTTCTCCGGCTCGGCTCCGTGCTCACCGGCCTCATCGGCTGGCATTACTTGGCCGTGGTCATCAAAGACGCCGGCATCCTGGTTTCGCCGCTGGAAGTCGTCAGCAAAGCTTATGAAATGATGATCACCACCGGCGAACTTTATCCGCATCTGTTGGCCAGCTCGGTGATATTTTTTTACGGCTTTGTCCTGGCGGTCATCGTCGGCGTGCCGCTGGGCTTCGTCATGGCCTTGAGTCCGCTGGTGCGCGACTACGTCAATCCCTGGATGACCACGCTTTATACCGCGCCGCGCATCGCCTTCGCGCCGGTACTGCTCCTTTGGTTCGGCATCGGCGCGGGATCGAAAATCGCCATTGTCTTTTTGGGCTGCGTCTTTCCCGTGCTGATCAATTCTTATTACGGTATGCGCGTGGTCAACCGCGAGTATGTCGAACTGGCGCGCTCCTATCGCTTGGGCCGCTGGGCGCTATTTAGAAAAATCCTTTTGCCCGCGTCGGTGCCGTACATTCTCGCCGGCGTGCGCTTGGCCATCGGACGCGGCCTCACCGGCGTCGCCATCGCCGAATGGTTCGGCGCCACCGAAGGGCTCGGCTATTTGATCTTCTTCGCCGGCCAGACCTTGAATATACCGACGCTGTTCGTCGGCGTCACGGTGTTCGCGGCGCTGGGGATACTCGGTTTCGAAATCGTCCGGCGCGTCGAGAATTATGCCACGCCCTGGCGCGGACAAGCGCAAGGAAATTGACCATGGCCGCGCCCGTCCTAGAGCTACGCAACTTGAACAAGGAAATTCCCCGGCCAGGAAAAGCGCCGTTCGAGATTTTTCGCAACATCAATCTCACCGTGCGCGAAGGCGAGTTCGTCAGCATCGTCGGCCCGAGCGGCTGCGGCAAGACCACCATGCTGCGCGTCGTCAACGGCCTCATGCCCCATTCCGGCGGCGAGATTTTACTCGACGGCAAAGCCGCCGACCGAGTGAGCGACCAACTTTTGATGGGCTTCGTCTTTCAAGGCGCGTCGCTGCTGCCTTGGCGCACTAGTTTGAAAAATGTTTTACTCGGTCTCGAAGGGCGCGGCCGCAACGGCAAAGACGCCGAGCAAATCGCCAAAAAATTTCTCAACTTAGTAGGATTGAACGGTTTTGAAAACAATTATCCGCACGAACTCTCCGGCGGCATGCAGCAGCGCGTCAATCTCGCCCGCGCCTTGGCGGTCAACCCGCGAATCTTGCTGATGGACGAACCCTTCGCCGCCCTGGATGCCCAGACCCGCAGCTTCATGCAGCTGGAGCTGCTGCGCATCTGGGCCGAGACCAAGAAAACCGTGATCTTCGTCACCCACATGATCGCCGAAGCGATCTTGCTCTCCGACCGCGTCATCGTCTTCAGCCACCGCCCCGGCACGATAAAATCTGAATTCGACATCCCCTTGCCGCGTCCAAGGGACATGGATATTAAATCCGATCCGCAATTTCTGCACCTGGAAAATCAAATCTGGAAACAAATCGAGCAGGAAGTCAAATCCGCCGGCGGCTTTTCCCAGCTGTGAAGAATGGAGTACTGGAGTGATGGAGTATTGGACCGACTGGAAAGATAAAAGGAGATTTATGCGTAATCGTAAAACCTTGCTCACTCGCTACCTCCGAGTTCTGACTATTGCCTATTGCCTGCTGCCTATTGCCTCCCCCGCCGCCGACGCCCCGCTAAAAAAAGTTCGCTTCGTCCAGAGCGGCCACACGTCATCGAGCTGGCCGATCTACGTCGCCCAGCAAAAAAAGTTCTTGGAGAAAAACGGTCTCGATCTCGAAGTCATCATCATCCCGAGCTCGCCCAATTTGGTCCGCGCCGTGATGAGCGACAGCGTGCCGATGGGACGGATCAATCCCGATTACATCATCGCCGGCATCGAAAAGGGCGCCAAACTAAAAATCGTCAGCGGCATTCAAGATAAAATCGCCTACGACTTGATGGCCCGGCCGGAAATCAAAACCGGCGCCGATTTGAAAGGCAAAACCATCGGCGTCAGCTCGCTCACCAGCGGCACGACGCTGATGCTCGAAGAAGTTTTGGAGAGAGCCTACAAGCTCAAGGAAGGCGATTATCAATACTTGGTCGTCGGCACTTCGCCGCAGCGCTACAACGCCCTCAAAGGCGGCTCGGTGCAAGCCACGTTTATGGGCGCGCCGTTCAATTTCGCCGCGGCGCGGGAGGGCTTTCATAAATTGATCACCTTTCACGAGATCCTCGGACCGATTCAGTTCACCGTCGACTTCGTGCATCAAGATTACCTCAAGAACCATCGCGACGAGATCCTACGCTATTTGAAATCGACCATCGAGTCGACCCAATGGCTGTACGACAAAAAGAACAAGGAAGAAGCGCTGGCGATTCATATGAAAGCGTTGAAGAGCAAGCGCGACGCCGCCGAGCAAGACTATAAATTCATGATCGAAGAGTTCCAGCCCTTCACCCGCAGCGGCGCAGTGGTAAAAACCGCCTGGGACAAGACCATGGAGTTGCGCGCCAAGGAAGGCATCTACAAAGGCAAAAAAATTCCGCCCATGAGCGACTACGTCGACGCGTCGATCATCGAAGAAGCGCAAAAGCTCGCGGGCTTCAAACCGTAGGCAATTTTCGAAAGGTGTGACATGAGAAAAAACTTCGTCGCATTGGTCCTATCGGTCCTATTCTGCGCCACCGCGGCGCACAGCCAGACGCTGAAGCGAATCCGCATCGGCTACCCGTCCTTGAGCTTTCGCCAGAGCAACGTCTGGGTCGCCCGCGAAGTCGGCCTGTTCACCAAGTACGGCTTGGATGTCGAGCCGATTTTTTTGCGCGGCGGCCAGATGGCGACCCAAGCTTTGGTCGCCGGCGATCCGCCGATCGTCAACATCGGCACCGTCGTACAGGCCGGTCTGCAAGGCTACAACCTGGTGCTGGTGGCCGCCGTCGAAACCAAATACGATCAGATCATTTTCACCCGCAAAGGCATCAACAAGCTCGAAGAACTGAAGGGCAAAAAATTCGGCATCAGCGGTTATGGTTCGGCGACCCACAATGCGGCGAACATTCTGTTCCAGCACCTCAAATTAGAGATCAACAAGGAAGTCACGCTGGTTCCCGCCGGACCGGATGCGGAACGCTTGGGTGCCATGCTCGCGGGCCGGATCGATGCGACATTCTTCACATCGTCAGCGGCGGCGCCGGCGCGAACAAATGGTTTCCTAGAGCTGTTCTCCGTCGCCGATTTGGGTGTTGAAGTGCAAGGCAATGGACTGGCCACGTCTCGTAGTTACATAGCGAGTAACCGCGACACCGTGAAAAATACCCTCAAGGGATTCGTCGAAGCGATTTATTTCGTCTACGCCAATAAAAAAGAGGCGCAGCGGGTGTTCGCCAAATACATGCGCACCAACGATCCAGAGATGCTCGAAGATTCTTACAACGGCTACATCAAGTGGATTCCCAAAAAACCTTATCCCACTCTCAAAGGTATCCAATACATGCTCGATCTCCTGGCGCCGCAAATACCTCAGGCGAAAAACGCCAAGCCCGAGCAGTTCGTCGACCTGAGTTTTCTCCAAGAGCTAGAGAAGGAAGGCTTCTTCAATGAAATGGCGAAACGCTATCCGAGCAAATAACAAGATTGGAGTGATGGAGTATTGGAGTAATGGAGTGTTGGGTCGGATCCGGAACCCATCACTCCACCACTCCATTACTCCATCACTCCGGCTACTCTGCTTCGCCGCGATCTTACTCATCGCCGCCTCGGCCCACGCGCAGCCGCTCAAGCGCATCAAGATCGGCTACCCTTCCCTCAGCTTTCGCCAGAGCAATGTTTGGGTGGCGCGCGAGTTGGGTTTGTTCGCCAAGTACGGCTTGGAAGTCGAGCCGATCCTGTTTCGCGGCGGCCAAGTGGCGACTCAAGCGCTAGTCAGCGGCGATCCGCCCATCGTCAACATCGGCACGGTGGTGCAAGCGACGATTCAGGGACATAATCTCGTGCTCGTCGCGGCGGTGGAAACCAAGTATGACTTGATCATCTTCACGCGCCAAGGCATCACCCAACTCGAACAGTTGAAGGGCAAGAAGATCGGCATCACCGGCTTCAATTCGGCGACCCACTACGCGTCAATAATATTAGCCAAACACATCAACGCCGAGCTAAAAGATTTCACTCTAATTCCCGCCGGTCTCGATACCGAACGTATCGCCGCGGTCACCACCGGAGTGCTCGATGCCACTTACATCGCCACCTCGGCGGCGCCACTGGCGCGCCGGGCGGGCTTGAACGAAATGGTATCCGTCGGCGATCTCGGCGTCGAAGTGCAAGGCAACGGCTTCGCCACCTCGCGTGCCTACATCGCCGCCAACCGCGACACGGTGAAAAACGCCCTCAAAGGTTTCGTCGAAGCGATTTATCTGATTTATTCGAATAAACCGGCGGCGCAAAAAGTCTTCGCCAAATATATGCGCAGCAACGATCCGGCGGTGCTGGAAGATTCGTACAACGGCTATATTAAATCGATCCCGAAAAAACCCTACCCGACGTTGAAGGGAATACAGTTCATGCTCGACGTGCTGGCGCCGACGCTGCCCAACGCTAAAAATTTTAAACCGGAGCAATTCGTTGACTTAAGTTTCCTACAGGAGTTAGAAAAGGAAGGCTTCTTCAACGAAATGATCAAACGCTACCCAAGCAAAAACTAAAAGGAGAAACACTATGACACGCAAAACGATCCAACCGAAATCTTTAAGCGACCCGCGCCCGCGCTATTCCCAAGCGATCCAAACCAGCGGCGGCAAGCTGCTCTTCATCGCCGGTCAAACCGCCAGCGACAAAGACGGCAAGGTGGTCGGCAAAGGCAACATCAAAGCCCAAACCGAACAGGTCTACGCCAACATCAAAGCCGTGCTCAAAGCAGCCGGCGGCAGCATCGACAATCTGGTCATGACGACGACCTATATTGTCGACCGGAAATATCGTCCAGGCTACAATGAAGTGCGCATGAAACAGTACGGAAAGAACGCGCCGACCAGCACGCTGGTGATCGTCAAAGGCTTGGCGGATCCGGACTATTTGATCGAGATCGAAGGTATCGCGGTGCTCTAGGAGAAAGCGTGATCGTGGTTCGTGATTATCATGAGCCACAATCCAACGTCGGGGCGGGTCGCGACCCGCCCTCTTCGTCGATCCATCATAATCAACTCGGCTTTTCGCGATCGGGGTACGAACCCCGCTCGCGACCAAAGGGGATGCTCGCCCCCTTTGGAAACCCCATTTAGTTGTGCCCGCCGCAAGCAACGGGGAATATTAGATTAAAGTTTATGAAGATTACCGTTCTCGACGACTATCAGCATGCCATCGGGCCGACATCGGCGATCGCCCGACTACGCGCGAAAGCCGAAGTGCAGATTTTTACCGACAAGCTCGCGAGTGAAGATGAAATCGTTGGCAAACTGAAAGGCTCGCAAGCGATCATCCCGATTCGCGAGCGAACCAAGTTTACCGCCGCGCTTTTACAAAAACTTACCGATCTCGAATACATCTCCCAGACCGGCAACCACGCCTACCACATCGATATGGACGCGGCGACTGCGCGCGGCATCGTCGTAAGCTTGGCGCCCGGCGGCAACAGCACCACGGAATTGACCTTCGGCTTAATGCTCGATGTCATGCGGCGCATTTCCCAGAGCGACCGCGCCATGCGCAACGGCGAGTGGCCGCTGGTTTTGGGCTACGTGCTCAAGGGCAAGACGCTGGGCATCTTGGGACTGGGAAAAATCGGCACCGAAGTCGCGGCCATCGCCCGCGCCTTCGGCATGAAAGTGATCGCCTGGGGGCCGACGCTGACGCAGGAGCGCGCGGCGAAATCCGACGCGACGTTCATGCCGTTAGAAGAAGTGCTACGAAGCGCCGACGTGGTCAGCGTGCATTTAAAATTATCCGAACAAAGCAAAAACTTGTTGAACGCCGAACGGCTGCGCTTGATGAAAAAATCGGCTTATCTAGTCAACACCGCGCGCGGCGCGATCGTCGACGAAATGGCGTTGGTAAAAATCCTCCAAGAGAAAGCCATCGCCGGCGCCGCCCTCGATGTCTTCGTCGAAGAGCCGCTGCCGAAGAATCATCCGATCACGAAGTTAGACAACGTCGTCATCACGCCGCACTTAGGCTGGCCCACCGACTCGGGTTTTCAAGGCTTCGCCGAAAACGCCGTGACAAACATTCTCGACTACATGGAAGGCAAACTCACCCGCGCGCTCAACCCAGAAGCGCTAAAGAATCGGCGATAGGCTTAAGACACGATTCGCCTTCTCCCGGAAATTCCATCTCAGCACGAAGACGCGAAGGACACGAAGGTTTCGGATAAATTAAAATTCCGAACTTCGTGCTCTTCGCGCCTTCGTGGTAAAGAGGAACTTTCTTCCTTGGCCGCACTAGGCGGTAAGTTTGCGCGTGTGAAAAACCTGATTGTCCTGATCGATGAATTCTAGAAATGCCTCGTTGGCGTTGACCTTGGGATCGATGGCGATGCGGGCGAAGTTGAAATTTTGCGCTAGGAAATATTCGTAGCGGCGGTTGGCGCTGTTGGTCACGCGGTTGAGCGGCGCGGCGAGCGGGCCCGCGGTGATGTCGAGCAGCCCGCCGCTGCGGGGAATTTTTGTGATCGCGGCGTAGTGTAAGTCGGCGCTTAAAAACACCACGCCGGAAATTTTTTTCGCGTTGATGAAACCGATAAACTGTTTTCGCTCGGCGCCGTAACCGTCCCAGCGGTCGCTGCCGCCGCCAGACATGGGCACCGGAGTGGCGATGAACTTGAACGTCGCCGTCGAGCGCTGCAAGCTTTCGAACAACCACTCGCGCTGGTTTTGGCCGAGTATCGTCGTGCGCTTGGCGTCGCGGTACTGGCGCGCGTCGAGCAGAAATAACTCCATCGCGCTGCCCCAGCGCGCCGAGCGATAAATCCGCTCCGGCTCCGACGCAGGCCGGCGGATCGGCCAGTAGTCGAGAAACGCTTTGCGGCCGATGGGCGCCAGCGGATGGCTCGGCAAATAGTCGTCGGCCACTTCGTGATCGTCCCAAATGGCGTAGACACTGGTGTCGCGGAAACAATTTTGCGACGCTTGGTCGGCGCGGTTGGCCCGATACTTTTGCCAGAACTCGTCAAGCGTCCGCGCGTCGCCGCCGCGGTCGGCGTAAATGGTATCGCCAAGGTGAAGAAAAAAATCCGGCTTGCGCGCCCGCACCGCGCCCATGATCGAAAACGGTTGATAGCTTTCGCGAGTGTCGCCGCTGAAACAAAAACTCACCTTGGCGTTTTCGCCGGCGCGCGGCGCGGTAACAAAACTGCCCACCGGTCCGAGAGTTTTGCCGCTTACCGAAGCTCGGTAGTAGTAGCGTGTCGCCGGGCGCAAGTTGTCCAAGGGAATATGTGCCGCATTGTCATTACTCGGATGTACCGCGACGAGCGCCGTCGAATTGAATGTGGCAAATGCCGGGTCGACGCCAAACTGGAGCGCCACTTGGCTGCCGGGTTCAGCGCGCACCCACACCAGCGCGCTTTCTGCACTGACATCGCCGCTGACGTAGCTGAGCGATAGGCCGCTGTCGAGATCGCTGCGAATCGCCACCGGCGCGCAGGCTGCCAAACCGGCCATCGACAAGCCCGCCCCGCCCAGGGATTTGAGAAACTCGCGTCGGTTCATGTCCAGCTAGACGTTCAGTTTGTGCCAAATCAAATCGCAGAGCCAGCCCGCCAGCAGCGGAAAGAAAAAACTGACGGCGACGCGAATGGCGACGATTTGCGGCCCAAGGAAGGGAATTTCCCACATGATGATCCTTTGCAGGCCAAACAGCGACCAAGCGCTCAAATAGGCGACCATGGGGCCGACGCCGACGCCCATTTTGTAGAGCGAAGCGATCACCGGGAAGTGGGTCATGGGTCCGCCCGGCGCCACGCCACCGAGACACATGCCGATCAAAATCCCCCGAATGCCCGAGTCGTTGCCCATCCAACTGAGGATCAATTCCTGCGGCACGATCGCCTGGAATAAGCCGGCCAATGTGAACGCCGCGATCATACGCGGGGTGATTTCCAACAGCAACGAACCCGTGGCGTTGAGTCCCTGGTGCGCCGCCGCCGGCGATTTGAGGTAAACCACGATCAGCATGATCGCCGCTGCCGCCATCATGGCAATCGATGAAGTATCCATAGATTTCCTTAGAGAGATGCGCAATTTTTCGGGAATAATCATGAATTATAACTGAGTGAAGCCGTCGAACCGTGACAGTAATGAAGCGAAGGACAATTTTCAAGACGAGTGAGCGCTCAAGTCAGATTGACTTCGATGAAGCCCACGGGTTAGTTAAACAAAACTACTGTTGGAGGAATTTACATGGCCTTTGATAACGACGCAGCGAAAAAAGTATTGGCCCACATCGACCGCAACGAGCTGGCGCAATTGGGCGCCGATCTCACCAGCATTCCCAGCCCCACGGGTCAGGAAAAAGCCATCGGCGAATTTATCTTAAACTGGTTCGAAGCCAACGGTCTGCGCGCCGTGCGCCAAGATGTCGAGTTCGACCGGCCCAACGCCATCGGCGTCGTCAAAGGCGACGGCACGGGCATAAGCCTCGGCTTTAACGGCCACACCGACACCAGCTTCACCGGCACCGAAGAGGACCGCCGCATGGTCGCGATCATGGAACCGCAGTCGGAGCTCGCCGGCAAAATCGTCGGCAACAAAGTTCAAGGGCTTGGCATCTCCAACATGAAAGGCGGCGTCGCCGCCTTCATGATGGCCGGTAAAGCGCTGGCTAAGAGCGGCGTCAAACTCAAAGGCGATGTCATCCTCGCCGCCGTGGTCGGCGAAATCTCGCGCACGCCGGTAGGGCTCTGGCAGACCAAGGAATACCGCGGCGAAGGCGCCGGCACGCGCCACTTGTTGACCCACGGCATGCACTCCGACTACGCCATCTGCTGCGACGGCTCGGACATGACCATCGTCTGGACCCAGAACGGCGTGGTCCAAGTGAAGATCCAAACCTTCGGCAAAGCCGAAGCCGCCTGGGGCACCAACCGCGAAACCCATCCGATGGCGAAGATGAACGCCATCGTGAAAATGACCAAGATCATCGACGCCATCGAGAAATGGGGCACGGCCTTCGAAGCCAACAATGTTTATCAATCCCCCACCGGCCCGCTCTATCCCAAGGTCAACATCGGCGGCATCGAAGGCGGCGCGCCCTACCGGCCCAATTATTTTCCCGGCGTCTGCGCCATCTACGTCGACGTGCGCATGCCGCCGCAAGTGCGCCCTGTGCAGATTCAGTATGAATTGGAAAAAACCTTGAACGCCACCGGCTTGGAATACCAGATGGATATTTACAAATCCTTGCTCGGCCACGAAGGCAAGAATGTCGAACCGCTGGTGCAGTCGTCCGAAGCGGCGTTTCAACATCTGTTCAATGAGAAGATCAAACATGAAGCGCCGGACCGTGCCAGCATCTGGACCGACACCAACGTTTATAACGAACTAGGAATTCCCGCCATCAAGATCGGACCGCGCGGCCGGAGAATAGGCCCGCGCAACGAAGAAATCGACATCGACGTCATGGTCAACGCGGCGCGACTCTACGCGCTGATCGCGTTGGATATTTGCACGCGATCGAGATCCGCGTAGCAAAATCTGTCAAGCCTTAGCAGATCGAAATTTGCATCGATGAAAGGAATCGAGGTCCGCACCAGACGGGGTGCGGACCTCGATCTGAACCGGCGGGATTAGTCGTCGAGCTTGAGCGTGCCCGGAATAAAAACTACATCCGGCTGCAAGCCGCTCACCGACAGCGTCACGGGGTCGCCCACCATCAGCGTGCTGGGATCGCCCGTGCAACTCAAACTATTGACCGGCGGCGTCAGCGGCGCCGGAGTGATCTGGACGAAGGAGCCGTGAAACGACACCCGCTGAAAAGTCTGGGCGCCCTTGACCACGGTCTTGACGATCGGATCGGTGGTCGGCGCCATGGTGCAGGAAACGCCGCCCACGGTAAGCGCCAAATCGGCGCCGGTCGTCAATGACGGCGTGCCGCCGAGAGCGAGCAGCTGGCTAATACCAAACTCCACGCTCACCTTGGACTTGGTGACGCCGTTCTTAGTCTTGGTCCCGGTTTCCACTTCCGCCTCCGCCCTCGTCGTCGCGTCGCGAAATCGCAGCTCGGACTCCAACTCCGAAGCTCTCGCGATGTTCGCCATCGCCAAGGGCGACAGCAACATGCTCGCCACCAATACTGCCGATGTTTTACCTCTCATGCTTCTCCTCCTTATTTCTGTGCCCCCCCAGGGCGTTGTATTGACTGCCAGCGGGGATGGGAGCAAGCGTCGTTCCAACAACAGGTCGATGATCGCTTTGCGCAGGAAAACGCATTCGCTCATCCAGCGCGGGCAATCGCAGTCCGCATCTCACTAACAAAGACACCGCGCCGCGAACACATATGTTGGGAAGGCCTTTTCACCGGACAAGAACATACCGGTTGAAATCAACCAACGCTGGTGGATTTCAACCAACGAAGATAAAATAATCGCGGTCGGTAGTTTGCGGTGAAATACTCGCCATCATGGCGTCAAGCGTTTAACGGCGCGTCAAAGAAGTAATCGGAAGGAAAACAATTTCGTGGACAATCTTACTCGACAGATCGCCAACTTCGCTTACGAATTAAAATATGACCAGCTGCCGGCCGAAGTCGTCACCGCCGCCACGCGCTTTATCGTCGACAGCCTCGCCTGCGCCATCGCCGCTCATGACTGCGAGCCGGTGCGCATGGGCCGGCGCTTGGCGCGCGGCGCGGCGCCGGAAAGATTTCCCGGGCGGATTATCTGCCACGGCGAAATCGCGACGGCCGAGAGCGCGGCGTTCGTCAACACGGCGATGATCCGCAATTTAGATTTTAATGACGAATATCCCGGCGGCCATCCGAGCGACTGCTTGGGCGCGTTCTTCGCCATCGCCGAAGCGGCCAACGCCGACGGCAAAAAGTTAATCGAAAGTCTGGTGATCGCCTACGAACTTTTTCTCCGACTCAGCGACGCCACGCACTTGCGTTACAAAGGTTGGGACCAAGGCTTCGCCGCCGGCATCGGTGCGGCCGCCGGCGTCGGCCATCTGTTGAATATCTCACGCGAACAACTCGCCGAAGCGATCGCCATCGTCACCGTCGCCAACGTGCCCATGCGCAACACCCGCGCCGGCGAACTATCGCTGTGGAAAGGCGTCGCCACGGCGTTCGCGACACGCAACGGCATGTTTGCCGCGCTACTCGCCGGCGAAGGCATGACCGGCGCGGACAAGCCCTTCGAAGGCAAACATGGTCTGTGGGATTTGATCACCGGGCCGTTCGAACTCACGCCCTTGCCCACCGAAGGCGGACCCTATCAGTCGCCGGTGACGCGGCTCAAATATTGGCCGGTGGAATATAACGGCCAACTGCCCGCCTGGGGCGCGGTGGAATTGCGCGGCAAAGTCGACTGGCGCGAACTCAACGATATCGAAATCGGCGTCTATACTTTCTGCTACACCGAGATCGGCAGCGAACCGGAAAAATGGGATCCCAAGACGCGCGAAACCGCCGATCATAGCTTGCCGTATATTTTCGCCAAGGTTTTAGTCGACGGCACGATCACCGTCGCCGCCTTCGAAGAATCTGCCTACCGCGATGAATCGATACGTCCGCTAATGAATAAGATTCGCGTCTATCTCGATAACGAAGTGGACGCGCTTTACCCGAAGACGGTCTCGATGAAAATCAAAGCGACCAAGCAGGACGGCAGCGTCATCGAGATCTGGCCGCGCGACCCGCTGGGACATGTGAACAATCCCATGGGCGACGCACATGTTCGGGCGAAGTTCGGGCAAACAGTCGAAGCCATTTATGGCAAGGAGAAAACCGCGCGAGTGTTGGAGCGGTGGTGGCAGGTCAGCGCCTTGTCGGCGCCGGAGCTAGTCGAAGCGATCGCGTTGTTGACAGTAAAATAATTTACCGTCGATAAATTTATTTCACCGGTTGGCAGAGAATCCCCGCTCCTTCGTCGCTGTTGCCAAACAGACTACAGCGATGGGTCTGGCCTTGCGGCGTGCGCACCGTAGCGAAGGAACCTAAATCGCCGACCAAATATTGGCCGACTTTCGTGCTCAACCCATCGATACCGCGGCCCGCGCCGCTGGATGAAAAGCCATCGATGGCGATGCCGAGCAGCCCGAGCGTCGCGATGCTTTCGATCGTTCCCGCCGTCTCGCCCTGCGCTATCGCCGTGAGCTGAGTTTTTAGCACCGGCCGAAGCCCGGCGATCTCGTCTTCGATGCGCGCCAACTCATCTTGCATCTCTTTCAAGCGATCCGCTTGCAGGTTGGTTTCACGAATCGTCACGACGAATTCGCGCTTGCGCTGATCGAGATCGACCAGGCGATAAAATCCCCCCGAGCCACCCAGCGTACCGGTGATAATCGTCTTCAATTCGTTGGCAGCCCGCTGCCGGTTCGGCCAATTCGACACATTGCCGCCGGAACGCTGCATTTCGCCCTGATACTGTTGGAGGCCGGACAAGAGCGTCGCTTCCCGGCTCAAGGTTCCACTCGCACAGCCAGACAAAACGGACAGGACGATGAATAGATAATTAAATTTCTTCATGGTGTCAGAGTACCATAACCACCGACGGCGCAGAAGGATATTCTTGCCGGCGCGCGCCGTCTTACCTACTCTGCCCGAAGAAATCATCAGGATAACTTGACGCGATTTTGACTGGGACAGACTGCAATATTGCCCTCGCGGTAGCGCAGTCTCGGCTCCCCTCTTTGAAAAAGAGGGGCTGGGGGAGATTTTCTTCACGCCGGTGAAACGCCATCGCCCCAGAGCAGCAACAGGCGGCGACGAAGCAAACCGCCCAGCCACACAATCAAATCCCCCTCGATCCCCCTTTTCCAAAGGGGGAAGGGATCACGCACAGCCATCTGCTCTCAAAAAGGTAAAGCCGGAACAGCACCAGGCAAAATGAATTCCCGTCCAGAAAAACCACGACAACCGAAGAATTCCCCGCGCCAACGGTTGCGCCGAACTCCGTTGCTGGTTACAAGTTAAATACCTCATTTCTATTTAAGGAGACTACCGATGCGAATTCGGGCAAGCGTATTTTTTCTCGCGACAATCTTTTTCACTCCAATCTCGTCAGCCCACGCCCTCGACACCGTCACCGCGGCGCTGACCTCGAAGGCGTTTCAGTACGTGCCGCTGGTGATCGCCCAGGATCGCGGCTACATGAAAGAAGAAGGATTGGAGTTAAAGCTGGTGTTCATGCAGAACGCCGCCGGCCTGCAATCCTTGATCGCCAACGCCGTGCAATTTTCCGGCTCCGGCAGCAGCGCGCTGGTGGCGATCTCCAAAGGCAACGCGCCGCTGAAAACCATGCTGGCGTTCAACGATCAAGTCCTGCAATGGATTGTCGCCCGGCCCAATATCAAAACCCTGCGCGACTTGACCGGCAAGAAAGTCGCCACCACCGGCGTCGCCTCCATCGCCGCGTTCATGTTCAGAAATATTTTGACCAAGCACAACATCCCCAAGGACATCGTGTTGATCGATCCGGGACCGGTCAATCGCCTGCCGTCGCTGCTATCCGGCGCCGTCGACGCCGCCATCGTCAGCCCGGAAGAACGCTATGCCGCGCTCGATCAAGGCATGAAAGATTTATTGTTCATCGGCAAGGAAGTAAAAAATTCCTGGGGCACCTTCGCCACTTCGGACAAATTCATCAAGGAACAGCCCAAGCAGCTTGCCGGCTTCGTCCGCGCCGTGATCAAGGGCCTGCGCGTGGCGCGCCAAGAACGCGAAAGCACCATCGCCGCGATCTCCAAGTTCAGCGAACTCGACCGCGCCCTATCGACACGCATGTACGACGACCTGGTGGGAACCTTCACGAAAAACGGCTACGTCGACGAACAAAGCCAAAAAAATGACCTCGCCATCGTCGCCCAAGTCGCCGACGTCAACGAAGTCATCCCAACCAAGCGCGCCTACGATTTCAGCTTCGCGATCCAAGCCGAGCAACAATTGAACAAGCAGGGGTGGAAACCGTGATGGGTTCCATCCCTCTTCACCGCCATCGAATCTTTTCCGCGTTCATTGCACTGCTATACGAAAACTAACACCAACATGTTTGTCATAGCATGCCGCTAAAATATTCCTGAAGTCGAAGGTTCTCGGATTCGGGAATTCCTCTCGCCAAGGCGCAAAGATGCCAAGTTCGGCAACGTTGTCATTTCGACCCTTGGGAGAAATCTTTCTTAGACCCCTCGTCTCCCCTCGGGATAACGGCCATCGCCCGTCACCTTTGCGACTTGGCGCATTTGCGGGAGATACTCCGAAACAAATTCCGCGAATGGGTGGAGGGCAGCGATACCCATTGTTCCGACGGCTCACGCGAAACTCCTTGCCAAAGACAACGCCGCCGCGCTAAAAGACGGCTAGCTTCGACTGGCCAAGGAGTTTACCCGTGAGCAAATCCTCATTTATCGTTGACATCATTTTCGCGATCGTAGTTTTTTCCTCAACTGTCTACGCTGCCGACACCATCACCGTCGCGCTGACGGCGAAAGCATTTCAGTACACGATTCTGCCCGTGACCCAGGAGCGCGGCTACATGAAGGAAGAGGGTCTCGATATGAAGCTCACCTACATGCAGTCCGGGCCGAGCTTGCAGGCGGTGATGGCCGGCAGCGCGCAATTCTCCGGCGCCGGCAGCAGTGCGCTGGTCGGCATTTCCAAAGGCAACGCGCCGATGAAGACCGTGCTCGCGCTCAACGATCAAGTCTTACAATGGGTGGTCGCCCGGCCCAACGTCGCCGGCCCCGCCGATCTCAAAGGAAAAAAAGTTGCGTCCGCCGGTATCGCTTCACTCGGCACTTTCATGCTCAAGCAGATCCTCGCGACCAAGTACGGCGTCGATGGCAAAGAAGTGATCTTCATCGACCCAGGACCGCTCAACCGCCTGCCCTCGCTCATGTCCGGCGCCGCCGATGCCGCCATCGTCAGCGCCGAGGAACGCTACCAGGCCGTCGAGCAGGGCATGAAAGACTTCATGTACTTGGGGAAGGAACTTAAAAACTCCTGGGGCACCATCGCGACATCGGACCGCTTCATCAAGGAGCAGCCGAAACAAATGTTGGGCTTCGCCCGCGCCATCATCAAAGCACTGCGCTATTTCCGCGCCGACCGCGAAGGCGCCATCGCCGCCGCGGTGAAATTCACCGAGTCCGACCGCACGCTCGTCAGCCGTATGTACGACGACATGGTGAAGTCGTTTACCACCGCGGGTCACGTCGACGAAGAAACCCAGAAAAACGATCTGGCGATCGTCAAACTAGTCGCGGAAGTCAACGAAGTCGTACCCAACAACAAAGCCTACGACTTCAGCTTCGCGCGCCAAGCCGAAGCGCAACTGAACAAACAAGGGTGGAAACCGTAGCGATCAGCGCCGCACCACGGAATGAAGTCTTACGAGCTGAGAACGTTGAATGGCTTTAGGAATTGCCTTCGCGTGTTCGGCCATCTGTCAATGGCGGAGAGAAAATGTGCCAGATAGCGGCGCAATAGTGTACCAGTCAGGTTAAGAGAAAAGGGCTTTGAAGCCCCTGGGGTTTATTGTTGAGCTGGCACGTCGATTTAGATTTTGGTGTTGGGTTCTCCTTCGGTTGGC
>SHYW01000087.1 GCA_009692615.1 Deltaproteobacteria bacterium
CCCGCGTGACGATGGCATTGACATGATAGGGGATTTTCAACTGGCCGATGTCGTAGAGATCGCGGAAGCCGAGCTTCTCGGCTTCGCGCACCAGCGGTTCGCCGAGCAGCGTGAACTGGGTGATATTGTTTGCCAGGGCAGCGAGGCGCTGGGGATTTTCACCCGTGGCGATGATTTTTGTTTCCTTGTCCGGGTCTATTCCCAAGCGGCGCAGGGCGAGTCGGAGCGTCATGTCGGATGTCGTACCCAAGCGGTTTACACCGCCGAATTTGCCCCTGAGCTGTTCGATGGTCGTGATGCTGCCGAGCGAGACGATGTGATCGATAAACAGCGGCAGGTTGGTCGACACCATGATCGTGTCGGCGCCGGCGAGTTTGGATGTGACCAAGGTTGCCGAAGGCGCGACGATGAAGTCGACTTCGCCGGTGAGCAGCGCCTGGATCACGATGGTACTGGCGCTGATGTTGATGACTTCGGCGTTCAAGCCGTTCTTTTTGAAAAAGCCTTTTTGCTCGGCGACCCAGATCGGCGTGTTCGACGGCGTGCTGCCGGCCCAGGCGATGCGCATGCGCTCTTGGGCGCTGGCGGCGCCGGTTTGGACGATGACGATAAAAAATAATCCGACGGCAAGTGCGTATCGTTTCACGACGCCTCCCAACTATTTTTTGTAGAGCTGTTTGTAAAAACCGGCGTTCTCCAGCTCTTGGACGAAGCTCTGATCGACGAAGGTTCTCGGATCGGCGCTGGCGGCTTTAGGATTTTTCGGCGCCATGTCGTCGAGTAATGTTTTAACGCCGTCGGTGGACGGCTTGGGGATTTCCGGGAAGGCGGCGTTGTAGCCGCGGTAGGCGCGCTCCAAACCTTCGGGGTCGGTCATTTTTAGATTTTTGCCGATGATCGCCTTCGCACCTTCCTTGTCGGTCTTGATGTAATGGATCGCTTCGCTGAAAGCCTTAACGACTTTGGCGACCATCGGCCGCTTAGCTTTGATGACGCGCTCGGTGGTGACCAGACAGTTCCAGTGAAAGGGAATTTTCATGGTGCCGAAGTCGATTAAATCTTTGAAGCCCAATTTCTCCGCCTCGCGCACGTGCGGTTCGCTGATGATTGTGTATTGCACGATGCCTTTAGTCAGCGCGGCCAGGCGCTGGGGGTTTTCGCCGGCGGCGATGATCTGGGTGTCTTTGTCGGGATCGATACCGAAGCGGCGCAGGCCGATACGCAGTCCGGAATCCGAAGTCGTGCCCAAGCGGTTGACGCCGCCGATCTTGCCGCGCAGCTGTTCGACGCTGGTGATGTTGGGCGCGCTGACGACGTGATCGACGAAGTGTGGCACGTTGGCAAAGATGACGACCGTGTCGGCGCCGGCCAAGCGCGACGTGACCAGCGTCGCCGAGGTGCCGATGGTCATGTCGACTTCGCCGGTGAGCAGCGCCTGGACGACGATGGTGCTGGCGCTGATGTTGATCAGCTCGGCGTTCAAACCGTTCCTTTTGAGAAAGCCTTTTTGCTCGGCCACCCAGGTGGGTGTGTTGGACGGCGTGCTGCCGGCCCAGGCGATGCGCACGCGCTCTTGAGCGAATACGGATTGAATGAACAATGTACAATTGAAAATAAAGATGAGAGTTAGAAATGATAACGACTCGCGCACATTTAACTCCTTTGCCCTCACCCTAGCCCTCTCCCACTGGCGTGGGCGAGGGGATCGGACGTGGGAGCGGATAGCTAAGATTTGGCGGAATATAACGTTTGACGTCGGGCTCTGCAATCTGGCGAGAGTTGGCATTGAGAAGGGATCACGATTATTATTACGGCGTGGAAGGAATTTTAATCCGATGCGCATGATTCTAGTCGGCGCGGGCCAGGTCGGCGGCATTATTGGCGGGCGGTTGGTGCGCGCCGGGCATGATCTAACTTTTTGCGATGTCGATCGCGAACATGTCGAAGCTGTGCGCAGCGCCGGCTTGCGCGTCGATCTGCCCGGCGATTCGTTCACGGTCACGCCGCAGATTTTATTTCCCAGCGAAGTGTCGGGATAGTTCGATCTTGTCTTCATGGCGGTTAGGTCGGAAGGAACCAAGGATGTTCTGGATGCGCTGGCGATTCACATGACCAACGACGCGGTGGTCGTTTCGTTGCAAAATGGCATGAATCTGCCGCTGGTGGCCGAGCGCGTCGGCGCGGACCGCGCGGTGGGCGTGGTGGTGCGCATGCGCAGCATTAAAATTGCTCCCGGCCATGTGCGTACTTATCAAAACGGTTATCTCTACATCGGCCACATTCACGCCCGGCGCACGACGCAGCTCGAAGCGTTGCACGCCATGCTCGATCCGGTGATGCCGACTAAGATCGCCGATAACATGTACGGTGTCATGTGGAGCAAGCTGACCTTTACCAGCATGCGTATGCTCAGTTGGATCGCCGATGCAAAAATGCCGGCGATTTGGCAGAGCGAAGCGAATCGGCGGCTATTCGCCGAATTTATCACTGAGATCGTCAAAGTCGGCGAGGCCGCTGGCGCACGCTTGGAAAAACTTGCGGAGTACGATCCCAACGATTTTCATCCGAGCCGTTCGCTAACGCAAAGAATGGCGACAGTGGAAGAGATGGCGCGGACGTGGAAAGATGAAAAAGAAACTGGTGGTGGTTTGAAACGCGGCGAGAAGACCGAAGTGGACGGCATCATCGGCGCGGTGATTCGCGAAGGCGAAAGGCTGAACGTTCCAACTCCGCTTTGCCGCGCAACGTTGAAAGTGTATTTAGAAGTGGAGAATCGCCATCGAGTGATTGGCATCCGGAATTATGGAGAGCTTTACACTTCCTGATTACAATCGGGAAGCAGGTTTGTCATGCCCGCGCAGGCGGGCATCCAAGTTTTTCCTGCAGGGGCGGACCTGCGTGTCCGCCCTTCCCCTGGATTTCCACTTTCGCGGGAATGACGGATGGGAAAAGAATCATTTACAAAAGGTCGAGGTTGGAAGTAAATGAGACGAGTAGTTCTTGCCATTGTGACGGGCTTAGTTGTTTCGCTTGCCAACGCGGCTGAACCAAACCCGGAGTGGCAACGGCTAGTCGCGGCGGCGAAGAAGGAAGGCCGAGTTGTCATCGGCGCGCCGCCGGGGAGCGATTTTCGCATCGAAACGCAGGCGGCGTTGAAGAAACGTTTCGATCTCGACAGCGAATTTATTCAATCGCCGGGGCCGAGCTTGATGAGCAAGATCGTCGCCGAAAAGCAGGCGGGCGCGGCTTCCGTCGATGCCTTCTTGATCGGCCCTTGCACCGGCAACTCGCTGCTCAAATCGGATGTCTACGAGCCGCTGGCGCCGGCGATGATTCTTCCCGAAGTCAAAGATCCGGCGAAATGGTTCGGCGGTCATCTATGGGCGGATAATCAGAGCGGCAAAAATTTGCTCTACAGCTTTGTCGCGCAGATGACGCCGTCGATTTATTACAATACCAATTTGGTCAAGCCCCAGGATGTACGCAGTTACAACGATCTGCTCGATACCAAATGGAAAGGCAAGATCGGTCTGCGCGATCCGCGCGTGCCGGGCGGCGGATTGGCCATGTGGGCGTTTCTGCTAGACACCAAGGGCGAGGAGTACATTCGCAAGCTGGCGCAGCAAGAGTTGTTCGTCAGCCGCAACGCGCGCCAGATCGCCGACGCTTTGGCGAAGGGCAGTTTGGCGATGACCATTGGCGTGGGCTACCGCGACTTCGATGCCTTTCTCGACGCCAATTTGCCGGTGAAACATTTGCCGACGTTTAAAGAAGGAACCTATGTCAGTGGGGGCAACGGTATCCTCGGCATCGTCAAAGGCGCGCCGCACCCCAATGCGGCAAAGGTGTTTTTCAATTGGCTGCTCAGCCGCGAAGGACAAGACCTGCACAACCGCACCGCGCAACAGCCGTCGCGCCGGCTCGATGTCGATGCCAAGGGGTTGGATGGCCAGGCGGCCAAGGATATGCTGACGGTGGAAGAGTTTCGCCGCGTGCAAAATTTCACTGAAGATAAATGCAACAATTCGTGGACGCCGGGAGCGAAGCTGGCGGAGGCGGTACTGAAGTAACTAAGATGTTCACCACGAAGAGCACGAAGGACACGAAGGGTTCGAATAAATAATTTTCCGACCTTCGTGCTCTTCGTGTCCTTCGTGGTGAGAAACAATCTTGACCCGATTTGAGAGCCTTACGATGATCACTGAAGAAGAAAACAATTTATTAACGCAAACGAGCAAGGGCACGCCGTGCGGCGAGTTGATGCGGCGTTACTGGCAGCCGGCGGCTTTGTCGGAAGAATTATCGGCGGACAAGCCGCTGCCGGTGCAATTGTTCGGCGAAGAGTTGGTTCTGTTTCGCGACGGTGAGGGCAAGCCGGCGTTGATCGGCCGCTGGTGCGCGCATCAAGGCGTCGACATGATCTATGGCCGGGTCGAGCCAGACGGGCTTCGCTGCATGTATCACGGCTGGCTGTTCGACAACTGCGGCAAGGTGGTGTTGCGCGGCGATTGGCTGCCGGAAAAGGAGCGGCGCTGGGACGTTGGCCAGCCGGCATATCCGTGCATCGAAGCGGGCGGAGTTATTTTTACTTATATGGGTCCGGGCGAGCCGCCGGCGTCGCCGGATTTTCCCTTTCTATCTGGCTCGTCGGAAGATTTGGTTGTCGTGCGTGCCACAGTGGAGAGCAATTATCTTTCCGCCATTGAGAGCTACGATGATCCGACCGGCGTCATCAAAGTCGAAGCAATCAAGGGCGGCTTGCAATTTTATGCGGTTAGCTGGTTCGATGAAGACAAGCGACGGGTACAGGTACAAAGTTTTTTACTACCCCTTTTGGTCGCGACTGCATCGCCGCGCGCACGGGGCGGCCAATTGGTAAGCTGGCAGGTGCCCATCGACGACCGGTCGCACGCGCGCTACTTGTTTAATTTGCATCGGAAGAATGTCCAGGGAAGAGTGGAGCCGCTGATTGTACCGACTGAAGCGAATGAGGCGGCTCAGAGGTTATTGTTAACGAACATTCGCGAAGTTGCAGAGGGGCGCGAGATTAAGCCGGCAACGGCGCCGCTACTGATGACGCTGTCCGACGTTGTTGACTCCCAGGTAAAATCGAGGACACCCGGAAAACGTCGAAAAACAAAAAGCTAGCGGAAGATCAAGGCAACTCTCGTCCAAGGTTGACGATCACTTCTTCGATGTCGTCGAGGGAATTCCAGCGCGGCGAGCCGCCCAAGTGGGGCGTGACGATGACGTTGGGAAATTTGATCAGTGGATCGCCGGCGTCGCCCGGCTCTTCGTAAAAAGTGTCGAGACCGAAGCCGCCTAAGCGCCCGGATTCTAGCGCGCGACATAGCGCGTTGCGCTCGACCAGATTGGGCTGGGAGACGTTGATTAGAAACGCTCCCGGTTTGATCGTCGCGAGTTCCCGTTCGCCAATAAAATTAACCGTCGCCGGACTGCGTGGCAGGTGCAGACTGACAAAGTCCGACGTGGCGAGCAATTCTTCCAAGGATAAGTAGGTCGCTTGAAATTTTTGTTCGACTTCCGCCGGCAAGCGCGTGCGCTGGCTGTAGACGATGCGCATGCCGAGCGCAATGGCGCGTAGCGCCAGCTCTCTGCCGATCTCGCCCAAGCCGACAATGCCTAACTGCCTTTGGTAAAGCGTGACCATGTTGGGAATGCGCGCCCAGTTGCCGTTGGGCGTGTGCGCGCGATTGTAAGTCGTCGGCGCGTAGCCGGCGGCTTTGAGCTGCTCGACGCTGATTAAATTCGCATTGTGCGTCACTTGGCGCGCCAGCGCGAGCATGAGCATCAGCCCTTGTTCCGCCGTGGAGATATTGGCCCGGCGTCTGATGGTTAAGATTTTCGCGCCGGCTTTGGCGCAAGCGTCTTCGTCAATGTTGCGCGTGGTGAAGCCGTATTTCTGGACGAATTTTAGCGAGCTGCCCGCCGCGGCGATTTCATTGGCACCGAAGTTGAGTTCTTCGACCACGGCGACGTTGGCATTGGTGAGATTGGCGCGCAGTTCATCTTGATCGTCGACGAGGCGGACATCCGCTGGAAAAAGATTCTTTGCTTGCGCGCGCACGCGCTCACACCAGGCGCGAAAGTCGGGCAGATCGTGCAAGCAGAAATGGGCGAAGGCTTCCATGCGTTCCGCCGGCGCCGTTGGATCGAGCACGACCTGGATCAAGCGCAGGAAGGTGTCGTTTTCGACGACGAATTTGAAATGGGGCGATGTCATGTTCTCAATCTCTGATCTTACATCCTCTCCCTTTGGGAGAGGACTGAGGTGAGGGCGACCGAATCGGATTTGCCCTCACCCTAGCCCTCTCCCAGAGGGAGAGGGAACTTAAGTCGGTTCGGGGTCTACCTTCAACGCTTTCAGAAATCTGGTCAGCATGTTGTAGGCACCGATCAGCATGGTCAGTTCGACGGCTTGCCGTTCGCTAAAATGTTTTCGCACGTCGGCGAAGATATTGTCGGGTACGTCGATGGCGCGGGTCATGGCATCGGTGTAGGCGAGCAGCGCGCGCTGTGATTCGCTGAAAAGCTTCGACGGCTGCCAGTCCGCGATCGCGACGACCTGCTCCGGCGTGAGGCCTTCTTTTAACGCATAGGCGGGACCGTGCGCTTGCTGGACGTACTCGACGTTATTCAGAATCGCTACGCGGATGACCGCGATCTCCCGGCTCTGGCCGTCGATCTCGGTGCCGTAGCGTACGGCTTGATTCAAATCGAACCAAGCGTTGGCCAGCGCCGGGCTGTGCAGCATCAGGCGATAGATGTTGATCAGCCGCCCGCCGCGCGCGCCTTTGATTTTGGCGATGGAGTCGGCGAGCTCGGGATGTTCGGTTTCTTCGATTAACGGCACACGCGCCATGGTTTACCTCGGTTCAAATCTCGCTGCGCTTGCTCATGCGCAGGGAAAAACCCGGTCGTTGAATGAATACGCTGTTGCGTTCCTTTTGTTTGGCGAGTTGCGCGACCAAGTCCAATAGTGGATTGCCGTTGGCCGCGTAGGTTCGCGCCGGGCCGGCGGCGTACATCTTGTCAACTTCCTCTTTGCTGGAAAAGAAACGCAGTAAAACTTCTTCGTCGTTCTTGCCGCCGTATTTTTTGCGCAGCTCTTGCAGCGTGTCGGTGGGATGCGGCCGGTCGGCGATTTCTTTGGCGCGCGGGCGGTTCAAGATTTTTTCTTTGACGTTCTTGTCCATGAACTCGGCGCCTTCTTTGCCCCAGATGCCCATGGCGTATTCGATGGTCTGGTCGGTGACCTGCTTGTAGCGCTCGCCGACGATCACGTTGATCGCCGCCTGGCTGCCGACGAATTGCGACAGCGGCGTGACCATGATCGGATAGCCGAAGTCGGCGCGCACTTGGGCGGCCTCTTCTAACGTCTGATCGATCTTGTTGTCCATGCCGACGCGGCTCAGTTGATGGCGCAGGTTGGAAATCATCCCGCCGGGGATTTGATGCACGTATTGCGCGTAGTCGTATTCCGGTGTTTTGCCGACGGGCAAGTTTTCCTGCTTGGCGCAGGCTGTGAGAAACTTTGCCGCCTGGCGCAGCGGCGCTTCGTCGATCATCGTCTTGTAGCCAAGCGCGCGCGCGTTCATGGCGACATTGAACAGCGACGGATTGCCCGAGCCGTCGGCGAGCGGCGGGATCGCCGTGTTGATATGGGTCATGCCGGCTTTGATCGCTTCCAAGCAGCACAACGTGCCGAGCCCAGTCGTGCAGTGGGTGTGTAGTTC
Organism: Deltaproteobacteria bacterium; assembly: GCA_009692615.1. Lineage (NCBI taxonomy): Bacteria > Pseudomonadati > Myxococcota > Myxococcia > Deltaproteobacteria bacterium. The sequence goes on from SHYW01000087.1 coordinate 7,758, forward strand.
GACGGTCATGTCACCGGCGGCTTGCAAAATCGCCGGCACCGCGGTCTTGGTGCGCTCGGGCGTCAAAATGCCGCCCGGGTCTTTGAAAATTACCCGGTAGACCTCCAGCGCTTTGGCTTCAAGAATTTTCGCGGCGTAATATTCGTCGGTGTGGCGCGGCGAGACGGTGTAAATTAAATTAATGATCGGTTTCAGCCCGGCGTTCTTCGCTTGCTTGACGCGCCAGGCCCAATCCGCCGCATCGTTCCACGAATCCGAAATGCGCACTTCGCTGACGCCGACATTGGCCATGCAAGTATCGAAGAGTTGATGCAGCGCGTCGGGATAAATCGCGAAGCCGCTGCGCGTGCCGTGGACCAAACGGAGCGGCGTGCGTGTGAATTTCGGGATGATCAACCGATAGCGCTGCCAGGGATCTTCGCGCAGCTCCTTGACGCATTTGGGCAATTCAATCGGGCCGCCGAGCTCGATGGCTTCGAAGCCGGCGGCATCCAATTGTTCGCAGATCGGCGCGATCATGCCGGTGCGGATGTTGTAAGCCCATAAACTCTGGGCGCCGTCGCGGATGGTAGTGTCTTGGAAATAGACTTCGATCATGGGTGTTGGCGAATTCCTTTAACAACTCCATCTTACTTCCTCTCCCTCTGGGAGAGGATAGAGGTGAGGGCGCGCGTTCATGACTTCGATGCCCTCACCCTCGCCCTCTCCCAGAGGGAGAGGGAATCGCAATCGAGAATTGTTATTTTTGTCTGATGCCTGTTCCTATTTAATGATCCGAGTCGCGCGCGCCAGCAGATTGGGGTCGATGGTCACGCCGATCTGTTTCGCCGTTTTGAGATTCACCACCAGCTCGAACCTCATCGGCTGCTCCACCGGTAACTCGGCTGGCTTGGTTCCCTTCAAAATTCTGTCGATGAAATATGCGACGCGCCGGTAGCTCTCCGCGGTGTCCGCCCCGTAGTACATGAGCCCACCCGCTTCTACGGCTTCTGTGGTGCTGCACATCAACGGCAACCGGCTCTTTAACGCAAAGTCCACGATCCGTTTTTGGTTAGCATTTATTAGCGCGGTTCCGAGCACGTAGACTCCATCCGGGCGCTGCTTGTTTTGCGCAGCGAATACCTTCGCGAAACCGTCCGCAGCTCGTACCTCCCAAGGCTGAAGAATCAACTTCAGCGCGCGCACCGCGACTGGGAGAACCTCTTTCACTTCGAGTACACTGGCCGGAGCGGTCGGATCGTAGAGGACCGCAACACGGTTAAGTTTGGCAAGGGCTTCTTTGAACAGCTCCAGCCGCTTCCCGCCTAGTTGTCTGGTAAGGTTTGTAATGCCCGTGACGTTGCCGCCGGGACGCGCAAGGCTTTCAACAAAGCCCGCCTCGACAGGATCGACCCCACGGCCCGTCATAACAATGGGAATTGCCTTGGTCGCATTCATGGCCGCCCGGATCGCGAAACCCCCTCCTACCAAGATGAGATCAACCTTGAGACGCACCAGCTCGGCCGCAAGCTCAGGGAGCCGATCGTACTTCCCCTCCGCATATCGGTACTCGGTGGCGATGTTCTGTCCTTCTATGTAGCCACGCTCGCGCAGAGCCAGTCGAACTCCCTCGGCACGGGCGGACTCAGTAGCTGCATCGGCTTGCGAGAGATACCCTATCCGCAGAACTTTCTTCGGCTGCTGCGCCCGAGCTGCAACGGGCAGAGCCAAGATCATCGAGCAAAAAGTTCGTCGAGTGATTTTATTGTGCATGGAGATTGCCCTCTCCCTCTCCCAGGGGGAGAGGGGATCGGATTAAGAATGCGATGCGCATGGTTAGCGCCATTTCTTTTTACCAGTTGCAGAAGCGGTTTTCGATATAGGTGACGAGGCTAACCAGGATGATACCGAACAGCGCCAGCAGGACGATGGCGACGAAGGCTGGCGCCATTTCCAGGGCGTTGGCTTTGAGATTGATAAAGTAGCCCAAACCTTTCGACGACATGAAAAATTCCGCCACCACGACGCCGACGATGGCGCGGCCGATGCTGGTTCTCAATCCCGCTAAAATATATGGGACCGCAGAGGGCAGCGTGATGGTGAAGAACAATTGTAAATTTGTCGCGGAAAAACTTCGGCCGACGCGCAAATAGTTGTCGTCCACTTCGCGCGCGCCTTGAATCGAATTGATGATCAACGGAAAGACCGCCGACCAGAAAACGATGATCACCCGGGAAGTCATGCCGATGCCGGTCCACATGATGATCACCGGCAGAAAGGCGATGTACGGCACGCCGTAAACCGCGGCGATCACCGGTTCAAAGGTCGCGTTCAAGCGCGGCAACCAACCGATGGGCAAGCCGACGAAGACGCCGACGACGACGGCGATGAAAAGGCCAAGAAAAAGACTTTGCGCCGTGCTGATCAAGTGGCCGAGAAATTCCGACGACGGCAAGATGCGAATCGCCGTGCGCAACACTTCGAGGGGCGAGCTGACGAAGAGCGAATCGAGCACGCCGGTCGAAGTGCCGAGTTGCCAGAGCAGCAAGCAACCGAGGATGCCGACGCTGCCCCACAACAGACGGAAATAACGTTCACTCCACGGCACCGGCGGCAGGGTCGGTAGCGGTTTAGTAAATTGGCTTGGCGTGGTTTCGCTGACGGTGGTTGACATGGGGGCCTCGCGATCAAGTCGGCGATTCGATCAAATTCCAAATCTGTTTTACATATGCTTGCAGCTGCACGCTATGCTTGGTTTCTAGTGAGCGCGGCCGCGCCATTTCAATATTGACGATGGCGCTCACGCGCGCAGGCCGCGCGCTAAAGACGATCACATGATCGGAAAGAAACACCGCTTCGGCGATGTCATGGGTGACGAACAACATGGTCTTTTTCGTCCGCGCCCAGATCTCGGTCAACTCCACTTGCAGTTTCTCGCGGGTCTGCGCGTCCACCGATGCGAAGGGCTCGTCGAGCAGCAAGATATCGGGATCGACGGCGAGGGCGCGGGCGAGGTTCGCCCGCTGCTGCATGCCGCCGGAAAGTTCAGAGGGAAAGCGCTGTTCGAAGCCGCGCAGGCCGACCATGTCGATCAGGCTGTCGATGCGCGCGCTTTGCGCTTGGCGGAAATTGCCTTTGAGTTTTAGGCCATAGGTGATGTTCGACCAGACGCTGCGCCAGGGTAGCAGCGAGGCGCTTTGAAAAACCATGGCGCGGTCCGTGCCTGGACCTTTGATAAGTTTTCCGTCAACGCGAATTTCACCGCCATTGATCGGCAACAGCCCGTCGACGGCGTAGAGAAACGTAGTCTTGCCGCAGCCGCTGGGGCCGACGATAGAAACGAACGAACCCTCGGCAACGTCGAGATCGACGCAGTGGCAGGCGAGCACCGGTTCGCGGCCGAGTTTGCCGCGATAGACGATGGCGACGTCGCGGGCGGTGATTTTGTTCGGCATCGGTTCGTTGGATGGTCGGCGGCGCGACGAGAGATTTCTCCAATTCATGCATGCGCACGCGTGAATTGGGGGCGAGGGCGGGTCACGACCCGCCCCTACTTTTATTTATACAACTTGTCGATGAATCCCGAAGCCGCCAGCTTGTCGATGTAGTTGTTGTTGATATAGGGCTTCAAGTTGAGCTTGCGGGTTTCCTCGACGGTGGAAAGTTCTTGGGTCGCTTTGACCAGCTCCGGCGTGACCCGCGGCACGATGGTCAAGAGCGGGGTGAAAAATTCATAAGCATAGGCGTTCCACTCTTCGTTGGTCACGCCGGCATATTTCGGCAGCACGGTAAGAGTTTTCGCTTTGTTGCGTTTGACGAAGGCGATGCCTTCGGTGACGGCGGCGGCGAAACGCTGCAAGGTGTCGCTATTTTTCGCCGCGTACGTTTTGGTTGTGGTCCAGGCTTGATTGGAGTAGGCGATGTCGCGCAAATCGCCAAGTCGTTTCTGTCCGGAAGGAAGAAGCTGCTCACCGAGGGGCGGCAGGATCATGGTCGCTTCGGTTTTGTTCGCCTTCATGGCGCTTATCAAATTTGCCAAGCCGCCGAGGTAGACGATGTTGACCTCCGATTTTTTGATTCCATGCTTGGCGAGCCAGACGCCGGTCATCAGATCGCCGAGGGAATTGGGATTGGTCGAGCTGATGGTCTTGCCGACCAAATCTTTCACGGTTTTGATTTGCGGCTGCACCCAGACTTCGAGCACGGTCCAGGGCATGCACTCGCCGAAGATCGAGAAGTCGGTGACGCCCTTGGCGATGGCATCGTAGATAACGCCCGCCGGACCCATGGCGACCTCGACGCTGTTGGATCGTAGCGAGGCAACCGCTTGGGAGCTGCTGTTGATCTGATTGAGCGTGACATCGAGGCCATGCTTATCGAAGATGCCGAACTCTTTGGCGACGAACACATTGATATACTGCCCGCCGGCGGCGCTGTAACTGACGGTGAGTTTGGCCGGCGGTTTTTGCGCGCCGGCTCGATCAACGTGTGATAGGAGGCCGATGCCGAAGATAACCAGCCATAAGGATGCGTGAAAAAGTTTCATGGGTCACCTCAATAAAAGAGTTTGCCTTGGCTGAATTCATTATGCTGGTGTGGTTGGTCTGTCAATGTGTCGTGCGAACTATGATCCATTCGAAGTGAGATTTTAGTTCACGATCAGACCCTCACCCTCGCCCTCTCCCGCGCCGCGGGAGCGGGGACATGAATCGAGACGGGCGTCATTTGACTTTTGGAAACACTTCACGCGCCATCAATTCCAACGTCCGGCGCGCGTCGGCCATCGGCAGGCCGCCGAAGTTGACCATGGCGATGACGTGGGTCACGCCGATCTTTTCGTAAGCGCGAAAAATTTCCACAGCTTCTTCCGGCGTGGCGAAGACGCCGAGCTTCTCTCGTTTCACTTCGTCGAAGTCGGGGATTTTTGCGCCCGGGCGCCGATGGGTTTTGGTAAACGACGTGACGCGCTCAAAATACGGCCGGCTGAGCTGAGCGGCTGCGCCGTCGTTTTGGTGCAGACAGACATGCATGGCGACCATGATCGACGGCGCGGCCACGTGGCCGTTCTTACGATAGGAATCCAGGTAAAGATCGTTTTTGACTTTCACGTCGGCGAGATGGTTCGAGCGCGCGAACGGAATGCCCATCATCGGCCAGCCGAGCTGGCCGGCTTTGACCAACGTGTCGTCGCTCGACGCCGCTAACCAAATCGGCGGCATCGGTTGCTGCACCGGCTTCACGTAAAGCGTCGCGTCATCGTAATGGTAGTACTTGCCATGGTGCGTGAATTTTTCTTCGCGCCAGGCTTTGAGAATGACATCGGTGCCTTCCCAAAAGCGTTCTTTGGCTTCCTCCATTGTCATGCCGAAGGTCTTGAACTCCACCGGCGAAAAGCCGCTGCCCAAAGCGAATTCCAATCGGCCGTTGGAGAGATTGTCGGCCAGCGCGTACTCTTCGGCGAGGACCAGCGGATTGTGAAACGACGGCACGGCGATGGCCGGGCCTAAACGAATCTTCTTGGTGCGCTGACTGATCGCCGCGATCATCATCGGCGGCGACACGCAGGTGCCGTACCAGTAGAGATGATGCTCGCCCAACCAAAAAGAATCGAAGCCCAATTCCTCGGCCCAATCGGCGATGGTTAAAACTTCTTCGAAATATTTCTGGTTGGAGCGGCCGAGCTCAGGATGATTGTCGCCGAAAACGAAAATGCCGAATTTCACAAGCGTCATGCTCCCGAATGATTAGGTTTTTGCAGGGTTACTGTGAAAAAGGTTTTTTATCACGAAGGACATGGTTCGACTGGCTCACCACTGGCTACGATCACGAAGTTCGAAATTTTAATCATCCGACCCCTTCGTGTCCTTCGTGATCTTCGTGGTGAACAAAACTATCTGTGCGACATACAGGATCCACACAAATGGCTGAAGAGCCGATGATCAATATTGTCGATACTACCGCCGCCCATAAAGTTTATCGACAAAGCCGCTTTTTTTCAGTTCGTCGACGAAGCGCAGGTCGACGAAATCTTCCGCTTTGGCTTTGGTGGCGCGCGGGTCGGTGAGGGCTTGGACGTCGAGTGTCTGCTTCAAACCTTCGAGCGTCGGGTAGGTGTCTTCGACGAGAAATTCAAAGTTCGCCGCATAGGCGCCTTCGAGCACGGCGCGGTCCAAACCTCGGGTGTATTTTTGCATGACTTTGAGAGCGGTTTCTTTTTGCGTCTTGAAGAAGTGGCCGGCTTCGGCCAAGGCCCATACCACGCGACGCGCTTCGTCGGGATTCTCGCGCAGTTTTTTGCGCGTCGCGACGGTACAGTTAAACTGAAACGGCACTTTGAGCTTGGCCATGTCGATGATCACCTTGAGGCCGTTTTTCTCCCCCTGGAGTTTTTCCCCTTCGCTAACGATGGTGAAATCGGTCTGGCCGTTTATCGTCGCGTTGAGCCTGGGCGGCGCGCCGCCCAGCGTCACGGCTTTGATGTCTTTGTACGGAATTCCGACCTTGGTTAATGCCAAGCGCATGGCGAAATCGGCCGAAGTGCCGGGGATGTGCACCGCCGCGGTTTTGCCGCGCAGATCTTCCGGCGATTTGATGCTGGCTTTACCGATGATGAAATAGGTCAGGGTATTCATCTGACTTTGAACGATCGCGACTTCCGCGCCGGCGAGATTGGCATTGATCACCGCCGGGCCGACCGCGCCGCTGTAGCCGAGATCGCCGGCGATCAAACTCTGAATGCCGCGCACGCTGCCGTCGATAAAAATCGTATCGAGATCGAGGCCGTGTTTTTTGAAGATGCCGACCTCCTTGGCGATCCAGTAGACCACCGAAGAGTTGCTCGAATCGGAGATGTAGGCGATGTAGCTTCTCGCTTGCGCCGGGAGGGCTGAAGCGATCGCGATTAAGATCGCGAGCGCAAATAGACGAGCCTTCATCTTGGGGCCTCCTTCGATTCGATTGCTTGGGCTTATCCTGCTTAGCGCATCTCGCTGATCTCAACAAGCCGCGGCAAAAATCATTTTAACTTAGTCCAATATTTCCACGTGAATATGAGTCCGGTGCTGCACAGCGCCGCAGCGGTGACGTACATCCACTCATATCCCGCGAGGTCGACGACCCAGCCATTCAAAAACGCGCCGATGCCGTTGCTCAGCGGAAACGCCATGGAGAAGCTCGCCATGGCGCGGCCGCGCCGTTCGCTGGGCGCTTGTTCCATGGCGAGAGCAAGAATACGCGAGCTGCCGATGGCTGCGCCCATCATGTAGAGGACGCCGCCCACCATGATTCCCGGTAGAGTGGAAACCGTCGGCAGCAAGAGCAAGCCGGCGATTTCGAGAATGAATGCGACGACCAATGAGCGGCCGCAACCGATCTTGTCCGATACCCGGCCAAGTAACGGGCGGGCGAGCAGGCTGGTGCCGCCGCTGACGACGTAGAACCAAGCGAAGTGATCGACGGCTTTCTCTCTGGCGTAGAGCACGACGAAGCTGGTGAGACAGGGCAGCGACAGTTGCAAGCAAAAGAGCAGCGCCGCGGCGAGGAGAATTTTTCGGTCGAAGACGTTGACGATTTCGCGCCACCAAGATTCTCCGCTTTCGCTCGATGCCGGCTGGGGCGTTTCGATCGACGGTCGAACCAACGCCGCACTGAGTGCAGCGGCGATCAACGCAAGAGTGAGTGAAACCGTGAAGGCGCCGCGAAAACCGCCGATGGGTGCGCTGGCGGGCAAGGCGATGATCCACAACGCTACAGCGGGAAAAAACATCGTGCCGCAGACTTGCGGCGCGCCGGCGGCGCGCTGCTGGCGAGCATGGTGTAGCCGCCGGTGTTGAGGGCCGCCCAGCCGACGCCGCGCAGACCGTCAGTCAGAATGGTCGCGCTGACGAACGGCAAAAAGCAGAACAGCACGCTGCCGGCGAGAAAGAGCAATCCTGAAACCATGACGCCGCCGCCGTGCCAACAATCGACCCAAGCGCCGATGAACGGCCGGGCGATGACGCTGGTGATGCCGAACGCGGCGATGACGATGCCGACGATAAACGGCCCGCCGCCGAGGTCGGTGATGTAGAGCGGCAACGTCGGTTGCAAAACAAAATGGTGCGCGTAGCCTAAGAATTGCGCCGCGCAGAGCAGAGCAAATGGCCGCGTCCAGATTGACGTCGAGTTAGCGGTGGTCATGGTCAGTTCGAACTTGAGGGCTCTCGGATTCGGATATATTTCCCGCAAAGGCGCAAAGGCGCTAACTTCGGAATCATTGTCATGTCGAACCAAGGGAGAAATTTTTCTGACATGTTTAGTATTCAGTTGTGCTGCACTGTGCGGCGATTTTGTTTACAGGATAACAATATCATTTATCGGAGGAACTTCACGCGATGAACGTTGCTGTTTTGGCTTTTCTTAGTTTTACTTTATGTGCCACAGCGGCGCCGAGCTTATGGGCGCAGGAACGGATGACGGTGCTCTATCCGAGTCCGGCCGGCAGTTGGATGATTCCGGTGATCGCCAAGGAAGCGAAATACTTCGAGCGCGAAGGTTTGTCGCTTGAGTATGTGCGCGTCGGCGGCAGCACGCGCATCGTCGCGGCGTTGCTCGGGGGCAGCGCGCAGATCATTCATGCCGGCGAGCCGGCGATCATTCCGGCGGTGCAGCGCGGCGCCGACACCGTCGTCATCGCCGCGATCAGCCGGGCGGTGCAGCACCGCTTGATGGCGCGGCCGGAGATTCGCGAGGTCAAAGACCTCAAGGGCAAAACCGTCGGCATCACGACCTTCGGTTCGACTTCGGATTACGTACTGCGCTTCGCACTGCAAAAACATGGTCTAGACGCCAACAAGGATGTATCGATCATGCAGACCGGCGGGCAGCCGGAGGGATTGCTGGCGATGGTCGCGGGAAAAATTTACGCTCAGCGTATGGGCTTTCCATTCCACTTAAAAGCGCAGCAGATGGGCATGCGCGAGTTGGTCGATTTTTCTCAGCTCGGCTTGGAAGAAAACATCGGCGCGATGATCACCACGCGGGCTTACATCGCGCAGAAGCGCGGCACGGTGTTGCGCTACCTGCGCGCGTTCATCCGCGGCATGCAGCGCTTCAAAACCGACAAAGAGTTCGCCAAGAAAGTCTACGGCAAGTTCGCCCAGATCAACGACGACGCGCTGCTCGAAGCCAATTGGCAAGAGTACGCCGGCCATCTTTTGCGCGTACCGCGGCCGACGCTGAAAGGGATTCAGCAAGTGATCGACAGCGGCACGATCGGTAAAGTCGATGTCAAAGCGGAGCGCTTGGTGGATTTTTCGCTGGTCGACGAACTGGAAAAGAGCGGCTTCATCGAGTCGGTCTACAAGGAATAAATTTCTTCGGGCGTTTGCCGCGGAATTCGCTATTTTTTGTATCCTGGAGCGCAACCTTGATCGAATCACTATTATTGGCGGTAACCCGGGTTTCAACCCTGGCGGGTCAAATGCTCATGACCAACGCCACCGGTTTTTTCTTCGAGCGCGATGACCGATTATTCCTCGTGACCAGCCGCCATGTCGTGCTCGATGAGGCCAGTAATCACCGGCCGGACCGGTTGGAAATTGAGCTGCACGTGGATCCGATAAACATCGGCGCGGTGATTCATTGGTCGATGCCGCTTTATTCTGGAAACCAACCGTTGTGGCACCAGGGGATAGACTCCGGTGGCAGCGTCGACATCGTCGCCGTGGAGATTGCGCGCACAGCTCTGCCCGAAACGATCATTCTCTCGGCGTTTACAGCGGCTCATCTCGTCGCTGAATTGGATCGCATCGAAGTCGGAACTCCGGTGCTGATTGTCGGTTTTCCATTGGGGTTTCACGACACCTTGCATCATCTAGCGGTGGCGCGCCAAGCGGTGGTCGCCTCGGCGTTCGGCATTCGTTTTCAAGGACAAGGTTATTTTTTGACCGACGCTAGGATGCACCGCGGCACCAGTGGAGCTCCGGTGGTTGCGCGTGTGACGAGCGAGCGTTCCGGCCGCGGCGATCTCGCCTGGATGCTGCTCGGTGTTCATTGCGGGCGCATGGACATGACCAACCGCGATATTCATGAGGACGAGCGATTGGATCTCAACAGCGCCTGGTATGCCGATGTTCTGCTGAGATTAACCGAGTAGCGCGGTGGCGATGAAAGGTGCCGACGAGGCTGTAATGAATCCCGCCCCTACGAGGGCTCGACGGTCACTTTAACTTCGAGAGTTTGCTCGCCGCCGCCGTTGATCACACCGCGCAACGGTGTCACGTCGGCGAAATCGCGGCCCCAGCCGATGGTGATATGCTCCAACGACGGCATAAGGCTATTGGTCGGGTCGAAGTCGATCCAGCCCATACCGGGAACAAATAAAGATACCCATGCATGAGAAGCGTCGGCGCCGACGCGCCGCGGCTTGCCGGGCGCCGGACGCGTGAGCAAATAACCGCTCACGTAACGCGCCGCCAGCCCGGTGGAACTCAAGCACGAAATCATCAAGTGGCTAAAGTCCTGGCATACGCCGCGCCGACCCGGGAAAACGTCATCAAGTTTCTCGCCAAGGGAAAGGGCATCGCCAATCCCGCGGCGATAATCACGGCCGCGACCATGATGCTGCGCCACATCAATGAACACGCCGCGGCCAACCGGATAGACGCGGCGTTGGAAAAAGTCCTCTGGCACGGCGACTGTCTCACCCGCGATCTCGGCGGCACGGCGACGACAAAACAATTCGCCGCGGCGATTATCACGGAGATCGAGCGCTAACTTAGGCCGACTCGATAACGCGAGGTGTTGGGCGCTCGGTTAGATGAGAACAGAAAAGTCGCGCTGCCAATCTGCGATTGTCGTCCGGCGCTTAGCGTGGATTGAAATCGCTCAGCACTAGATCGGTTACGGTTAACTTCTTTTCCTTCTCACATTTCAACGCTTGCTCTATCGCAAGCTTAATCTCTTCTGGTTTGGTGACCCGAAACCCTTCGCCGCCGTGGGCTTTGGCGTAGTGTTGGTAGTCGGGCCGCGGGCCGATCTCGGCGCCGAAGTGGACGCCGGTGGTTTTCGCCGCGCCGTCGGGAAAATATTTGATCAAGCTGGTTTCCATCGACAGATAGCGGCCATTGTTGAAAATTACCGCATGGATCGGCAGGCCGTATTCTTGAGCTACGCCCAAGCAAGATGGCACGGCGTTGTAGTGAAAGGCGCCGTCGCCGATGAGCGCGAAGACCGGCCGGTCGGGCATAGCTAGCTTCACGCCGAGCGCGTAACTCAAACCGACGCCGAGGCCGCCGGTGACACGGGCGAAATAGGATTGGGTCTGGCTGCGCGGAATCGCTTCTTGGATCAGGTTGCGGTAAACCGTTGTTTCTTCCGAGATCACTGAATTCGCCGGCAGCGCTTGCCCGAGCGCATGCACCGCCCAGCGCGGATCGATCGGCGTGTCGTTCGCATGTTTCTCGGCGTCTGCTTTTAATTTGCCAAAATAATTGTTGTGCTGTTCGCCCGTGCGTGCCGCACGGGCTTCGTAACTCGCGCGATTGGCGGCGACTTGCTCCGATGCTTTGGCTTTTTTCACAAGCTGCCCAAGAGTCGACGCCGGTGGCGCGACCAGGGCGAGATCGATGTTATAACCCCAGTAAGGTAAGCGCGAATTTGGGAATTCATCGGCGATGGCAATCACTTTAGCGTTTTTCGGCGCTTTGCTCGCCGGATACCAGGGCGTGACGGCGTCGACCATTAAAATCAAATCCGCCGCGTCCACCGCTTTGGGATCGTGATGCAAGTAGAGCGGATGGGTGCGCGGAAAATTCATGAACGCAGGGCGGTAAGTTTCCATCACCGGAATGCCGAACAGCTCGCACAATTCGACGAAGCGTTCGACGGCGCGCGGGTCGCCGCCGACATGTTCCGTCAATGCGATGGGATTCTTCGCCGCGGCGATGAGGCTTAACGCTTTGTCGATGCTGGCGTCGTCGAGAACATGGGCACGCGCCACTTCGTTCGCCTTACCATGATCGATGTCATCGACCTGTTCCATCATGCACTCGAACGGGATGCCGATCAGCACCGGCCCCATGGGTGGCTCCATGGCGATACGCACGGCGCGCTCGATGGTCGGCCCCAACAATTCCACCGACGAAATGCGGTCGGCCCATTTGACGCAACCGCGCAGCAAGTCGGGCGAGCCGCCCAAGTCGGTGAGGTCGTGCAACCACTGGCCACCTGGATCGGCGACTTTAGTGTTCTCGCCATAGGCGGCGATCTCGCCGCTGATGATCACCATCGGCGTGCGCTCATGCAGCGCGGCGCGCAGAGTCATCGCGGCATTCAACGGCCCGGCGGTGGCGTGGAGCATGACCATCTGCGGCCGATTGGTGACTTTCGTGTAACCCGCCGCCATGGCGACGGCGACCGCTTCATGGCGGCAGTTGATGTACTTGGGTTTCTTGGCGCCGCGCGCTGCTGCTTCAGCCAGCGCTTCCCATACCGGCGGCCACTCCGAGCCGGGAGAAGATAAAATAAAATCGATGCCGCTTCGTTCGATCGCTTTCAACATCACTTGTCCGCCGTGCATGATGGGTCTCCTTTGTTTGTTTCTAACGCTTTAGATTTTCAACAGAACGACTGCAACAGAGTTCATCGTGTTAGGAAGCTAGCGAAACAAAATCCGAAATCCGAATATCGAAACTCGAAACAAATGCAGCCAAATAAATCTCAAACTTGGAAAATCCAAAACATCGAATCCGAATCGAGTTAGTTTGGAATTTTGATTTTTCATCATTTTGGGTTTGTTTCGAATTTCGAGTTTCGGATTTCGTGCTTTGAATTTGCCAATATGTTTTTACTTCGTGCTCTTCGTGCCTTCGTGGTGAATAGAATTTCGTCACAGCGGCAGTTTCTTTCTCATTTCCGCCATGAAGCCGCTGGTTTCTAAATATTGCGCCGGGCCGTTGACTATGACTTGCTCCAAGTCTACGTCGGCGACTTTGGGATTTACTTTGGCGACCAGCCGTTTCACCGTGCGCCAGGCTTCCGGGTTCGGCGCGATGTCGAGGTTGGGCATTTGCAAGCGCGAGACGCGATAGGACGCTTCGACATCTTCGTCTTTGCTCAAGCGCAGGTTTTTCTTGAGCACCTCGCTGACATCGCGCTTGTTGGTTGGGTCTAGAATGTAGGCCAGCGCTTCGACGATGCCCTTGGTCAAAGCGATCATGGTGTCGTTCGAAACGGCGCTGGAATCTTTCTGCGCGCACATGACGGTAGCCTGGTACGTGATATTCAACTTGCCGGCGTCGGCCAATGCTTTCGCGCCGGCGCGCTTGGCGATGTCGCTGTAGCTGTAGGGCACGACCATGGCGTCGACGTTGCCGGTGATCAGCGCTTGGGTGACGGTGGCGGTGTCGCCGATGACGCGCATGTTGAGTTTATATTTGTCCGGATCGATGCCCATGGCGTCGAGCACGACCATGGTGGAAATCCAAAAGCCGCCGCCGATGCTCTGCACGCCGAAACTTTTGCCACGCAGGTCTTCGAGCGATTCGATGCCTTTTCTGACGATCACTTCGCGCGGCACGCGGTTGTTGCCGACGGCGAAGCAGCCGAGCTTCAAGCCGCTGGCGGTCGTGCTGAGCGCACTGCTCGGCGCGGCCCAGACCAGCGGCGTGCCGCCCGAGGCGAGGGTCGCCATCATGATCGGCCCGCTGCGGGTTTGCAGCGCACGCAGATCGAAACCGTATTTTCGGAATATTCCCTTCTCGGTGCCGAGCCAGATCGGGATCATGGTTTCATTATGGCCGCCGTAAGCGGTAAGGATAGGCGTGGGTACCGCGGCGCGAACCGCTGTGCTGAGAAAAACGATTCCGACGAGCGTTGAAACGAAAAGCCATCTGGGTTTGTTAGTCATACGAACGCTCCTGGATTCGCCATTCCGTACCATAGCCGAATGAATTTGCCCAGCGGAATTGAACGCCTCAATCGAACCCCGGAAGAACTCCCGCAAAGTCGCAAAGGCGCGAAGTTAAGAAAATTGGATTTCCGAACTTTGCGTCTTTGCGGGAGAAACTCTAGTTCTTTCCGATTGGCAATGAACTAAGCTCAATTTGCCATGTCGTGGCAACGTCAATATGTCATGTTAACAGCAACGCGATTATGTCAGGGTAGTGCGTTGGGTTGAGGTCGTAAGTTAGAAACCTGGCCATAGCGGAACCCCACCTTGTTGGAGTTGGTTCGATATAGGCCAAGTGTGTGCGTC
>SHYW01000088.1 GCA_009692615.1 Deltaproteobacteria bacterium
TTCTTCATCCGTGGGATTTGCCAGGATCACCGGCGAACGATGATTGCAGGCCCCCTGTTGACCCTCAAGCCGCGCTAGTCTGCGCTCAATGTTTCCCATGATCACCTTCCTTTTTTCTGCTTGATGATCTCCTCAAGAGCCCCGATGCGTTTCTCCAAATCTTCATGCTCAAGCGCCTTCTGGGTAAATTCGATAATGTCCTCGGCCGCCCTGAGACTGATTCTCTCGTCGGAGCAGTCTACGTGCTTGACGATTTTCTCCGCCGCCCGCTTCGCCGCCAGCCGCAAGGTGCGAAAAGCGCTTTCGACATAATCCCTGCGCGCGACTTCCAACGCTTGCTTGAAAGATTCCTGCTTCAACCACTCGTAAACAGTCTTTCGGGTGACACCAATCTTGTCCGCCGCGCCGTCAATCGTCGGCTCCGCCGCTATGATCGGAAGCGCCAGCCGTTGCCGCGCTGACAAGTTGCCAGTGTCACGTTTCATGGAAGTTCCGTCACCGCTTCAGTTGTGATTCGTGAACCGGAACCGTTCCGGTTTTTGCGGGAATTGACGGGTAAAACGCGGGACTTTTCGGGAGAGTGCGTTTCACCCTTGAACCTTCTTTAGCTTTGAAATATCAATAACATCAGAATCTTCGCCGCCGTCGTCGTTTTTGATCGGTTCGAGTTCGATTCCCGTTGGGACCACCACTTTACTGGAAAGCACGAAATTCGAAGCACTAAATCCGAAACGAACGCGGGCCGAATGAGTTCAAATTCGGGAATCCGAAACCTCGACTCCGAATGGTGTTTGTTTGGGATTTTGCGTTTATCATCATTTTGAATTTGTTTCGAATTTCGTGCTTCGGGTTTTGTGCTTTGCTGTTAAAGAATGCTCTTCGCCAACACCTTCCGCGCCTTTCGCCACCGCGACTACTTCATTTACTGGATGGGCTTGCTGCTCGGCCACACCGGCACGCTGATCCAAACCACGGCCCAGAGTTGGTTGATTTTTCAGTTGACCGATTCGCCTTATTATTTAGGACTTGAAGGGTTGTGTCTCGGCTTGCCGCGCGTGCTGTTCTCCGCCTTCGGCGGCGCGGTGGTTGACCGCGGCGACCGCAAGGCCATTTTCATCATCACCCAAAGCGCATTCTTCTTAATGGCGCTGTTTCTCGGCGTCATGCATCACTTGGAATTGATCCGCGTGTGGCATCTATTGATGGTCTCCGCCGTCACCGGCCTGCTGGTCTCATTCGAACAGCCGGTGCGCCAATCGATTCTCCATCATCTGGTGCCGCGCGACGATCTCGCCAATGCGGTGACGCTCTATCAAATGGTGTTCAACGGCTCCATGCTTTTCGGTCCATCCATCGGCGGCATGTTGATTCCCTGGATCGACACCAAAGGCTGTTTCTTCGTCGCCACCATCGGCAATCTGCTCGTGCTGCTGACGATCTTTTTGATTCACATTGCGCCGAGCGCCCGCGCCGCGCCGAAAACTTCATTGACCCGCGACATGGTCGACGGCTTCAGCGTCGCTTGGAACACGCCGATCTTCGTCGCGCTGTTAACGGTCCTCGCCATCGTCAGTTTTTGCACCAAGCCTTATACGCAATTCATGCCGGTGTTTGCCCGTGACATTCACAATGTTGGCGCGCCAGGACTCGGCATCTTGTTAATGGCGCCGGGCGCCGGCGCGATCCTGGGCGGGCTGACGCTCGCATCCGCGCGCCGCTTGCCGCGGCCCCATTTGCTGCTATTCGGCTTGGCCGCCGGCTTTGGCGCTTCGATCCTGCTCTTTGCCAGTTCGAAAATTTTTCTGCTGTCTTTAGTTTTTCTGTTCGTCGCCGGCGGCTTTCAAACCACATTCCTGTCGTCGGTGGCGACGCTGCTGCAAATGCACACAGACGAAAACAATCGCGGCCGGATCATGTCGATGTTTGGACTCATCAACCGCGGCCTCGGTCCGATGGGCAGTTTTCCGTTTGGCTTGATGGCGACTTGGCTCGGCGCGCCCTGGACCGTGGGAATCTGTGGCGTTTTGACAATCGGCTTAGTCGCGCAGGTTACGCTTGTTCAGTCGCAACTGCGCCAGGCTAAATCGAGCCACGAAATGTGAAGCGGAGTTAGATTTTCCCCTGCAAGCGTAGATGATCGATGCGTTGGCGCACGATCTCGCCGAGGTCGGTGGTCGCCAGACCGTTGGGCACGGCGATGGTTTCGACGCCGAGCTGGACAAGTTTTTCATTGAGCATTGCCAGGCTCGAACGAATCCGCTCATAATCCTGCAAGTACTGCCGGCAGGCGAGAACGTTGTCGTCGATTTCCTCCAAACATTTGCTCAGCCGGCGGCTTTCTTGGCTGAAGGATTGGCGCAGGTGATCGACGTTCGCCTGGATGATTTGCTGTTCCACCGGGCGAATCTGTTTGGCGATCTCTGTCTTCATTTCCTGCAAAGCTTACAGCAAACGCTCGTAGGATTGTTCTTCTTTCATCAGATCCTCCGGGAGTGGAACGCGCGGGTCGCCGCTCGCCATATATTGCTGCGCCAGCGCTTCCGACACGCGCCTCTTAGCCAGCGCCAGCGCGGCTTGGGTGGCGCGCACGCGTTCGTCGACCCGTTGATCATCGGCGAGCAGCTTCACGAGCTTTTCGATTGGGTCTGCGGCAAGGGTCATCATGGTTCGAGTGAAATCCGCGGCGCGCTCAGCGGCCCGTACGGTTCAACTACTATCCAGTCCGAAGCTAAACTTCAAGCATGGATTGGCCCGCGGCGCGGCGCTGAATCGGGAACCATTATTAGGCGATGAAGTCGAGAAGGAATGAAGACGGTCGTCTGCGAAAACTAACCCTTGCCCGGCGCTTTGCTTTCGCTCAATTGGCGCTTCCAACCCAAGGTGCGCGCTTTCGCCGCGACGGCCTCGGCTTCGGCGATCAACCCCTTCTGCTGATAGAAAATCGATAAACTAGTGTAGGCTAGCTCGTCTTCGGGCGCCGCTTCGATCAAACGCTTGCCGGTTTCGATCGCCTGGTCGATTTTTTCTTGATGGGCGTAGGTCATCGCCAACGCATGCAGCGCGTCGGCGTAGTTGGGATCTTCGTCAAGAGCGTGGAGATAGGCTTTCACCGCCTCGTCCAATTTATCTTGGGCGAATAGCTCCATGCCTAAGTTGTAGCTATCTTCTTTATTCACGGTTTAAGTTATCGGTTTACCGACTGGCGGAAGTATTATCGGTAGCGCGTTCGGGGCGGCATTGCTGTAGCAAAACTTTTTTCAGCATCGCCGGATTCACCGGCTTTTTGAAGATCACACCTTGGAGCCCTTCTAAGCAGCTGCGCTTGATAATGTGGTCTTTGTCGTAATTGAACGCGGTCATGAGAACGACCGGCAAGCTCGGCGTGTTTTTCTTGACCGTTTGATACAGCTCGTAGCCATCCATATCGGGCATGACCACATCGCTCAAGACTAAATCGAAACTCTGCCGCCCGAGCCAGTCCATGGCGTATACACCGGACGCCGCGGTCTCAATGCAGCACTGCTCCGCTTCCAACAGATCCTTGAGCGATTGGCAAATGTTGGCGTCGTCGTCAACCACCAGCACTTTCAAACCGCTCAGGGGAAACTGCTCGTTGGGACTGGGCCGTGCGCAGGGCTTCGGCGCATCGTCGACGCGCAGGTCGGTCATCATCCTGCCGTTCAAATATTCCTTGGTGCCGTATTTGCCCTCTTCGGCCATCTGGCTGATACGGCCGGTGATATCCTGAATTTTCTTCACCTGCGAGGCCAGCGAATCGAGCCGGTCGGTCTCGACGATGAACTCTTCGTCGCTCGCCACCCGCGTGACGAACTGGCGCAGCATCTCGGTCTGGTTGACCAGTACTTCGAGCGAATTGTTGATTTCGTGCGACAGCCCAACGGCGATCTCGCCGAGGGTGACGAGCTGGTCGCGGCGGCGGATGGCGCGGATGTCTTTGGCGAAACCGATCGAACCGATCTCGTTGGCGTGATCGTCGTAGGTGATCGACGCGGAGATCGCGACTGGAATTTTTTCGCCTTTCTTAGTTTTGAAAACCGTTTCGAAGTTGGTGATCCGCCCTTTGGCTTCGCCTTCGCCGGCGCGCATCGCCATCATCACCCGGCGCGCTTCTTCGAGGCTGGGATAAATTTCCAAGACGTTCTTGCCCAACACTTCTTCGTAAGAGAAACCGAGATTTTCCCGCGCACCATCGTTGTAGAACGTAATCGTGCCTTGCTTATCGACAGAAATAATTATATCAGGACAACTCTCGACGAGCTTCTGAAAGTATTGCGCAGGTAGAGCCATAGGTGGGCTGGTTATTGACGGGCATGATAAGTCGAACCGCGCTGCTATTGCAAGAGCCCCGCTAAACAACGAGATACTGTTTCTCTCTTCGAACTAATTCGCTACAAAGAGCTTCATGGAACCGACCAAAGACACGCGACAACTCAACTGGTTTTTGGCTTGGGCGGTAGTTTTCTGCGACATCGGCACTTCGGTTTACTACGTTCCCGGCATCTTGTATGGCCACGTCCAGGATGCCACGCCGTTCTTCGTCCTGCTGACCACCGGCGGCTTCATTCTACTGGCACTGAAATATGTCGAAATATCCTGGCGCAATCCCGAAGGCGGCGGCGTGGTCACGATCACCACCAAAGCCTTCGGTCCGCTGTGGGGCTGTCTCGGCGGCATGCTGATCACGGTCGATTATTTTCTGACCACGGCGATTTCCACGGTCGCCGGATTTCAATACATCGGCAGCGCTTTTCCCGCCATCGACGCGCACATCTTAGTACTCTCATGCCTCGGTGTCTGCGTGTTGGCGGCGCTGAACGTCGTTGGTATCCGCGAAAGCGCGGCGGCTTCGCTGGTGATGGCGGTCGCCTCCTTCGTCGTCAATCTGATCGTCATCGGCGCCGCCGTGGTCACCATGGACGCGGCTCAATGGCATAGCGTGATCGGTAAGCTCGGCACCGGCAATGGCATTACTACTTACGATCTACTGGTCGGCTTCGCCTCGGCGTGGCTCGCCTTCTCGGGCTTGGAGAGCATTAGCCAGCTGAGCCCGACCATGCGGCTGCCGCTGCGGCGGACGACTCGTTGGGCGATGGCGGCGGTGATCATCACCATGGTGGTCACCTCGCCGGTGCTTACCGCACTCTCCATCGGTCTTTTGCCGGCGCAGCTCAAAGCCACTGAAAGTGAAAGGTTCATCTCGGAATTAGGCATGATCGTTGGCGGCGTCGGCATAAAACTCGCCGTCGTGCTCACCGCGTCGAGCCTACTACTGTTCGCATCTAATACCGCGATCATCGGCTCCTACCATGTCTTTCTCGCGCTGGTGAGAAGCGACTTTCTGCCGAAAATCATCGCCGTGCGCAATGCCACCTTCAACACGCCGCACATCGCCGTCGGCATCGCCACCATCATTCCGATCGGGGTTATCTTGGCGAGCCGCGGCGAGATGAAAATTCTCGGCGACATGTACGCCTTCGGCTTGCTTGGCGCCTTTGTTTTTTCATCGCTCAGTCTCGACCGCATCCGCTGGAAACTGGGGCGGCGCGACTTTGGTTTCTGGATCGGCACGCTGACCACAGCGATGATCATCGTCGCTTGGGGCGTCAACCTCATCGAGAAACATTTAGCCACGGCCTTCGGCGGCGGCGTGACCATCCTCGGCATGCTCATAGCCGTGGGCGTGCGCCGTTCCTGGTTCGTCAATTGGTTGGTCAAGATTCCGGTGATCCAGCGCCTGCAGGCGCAGGCCTTCCGCGCTTCGGAAGGACGCGCCGAAGACGAACTGGAAGGCCTAGTCACGCTCGCCGAAGCCGTCGACGTCAAACCTCTCTATCATTCAACAACGCTGCTCGCCCTGCGCGATGAAAGTCCCCGGCTGGTCCAGGAAGGCATCACCCGCGCCAAAGGCAAAGGCGAAACCGCGCTGTACTGCATTTACGTCGAAGAATGGCCGGGGCTGTTTGGCGGCGACACGCCCCACGCGCCCAACGAGGAAGGCCTCAGAACGCTGCGCTCGACGCTGCAAGCGGTGCGGGAAAAAAATATCGAAGTGATTCCGATCTGGACCGTGTCGCACAACGCCGCCGACGCCATCGCCAACGCCGCCCGGGCGCTCGATGTCGACACCGTGCTCATCGGCGCCTCGCGCCGCTCGGCTCTCTATCACATGCTGCGCGGCCACGTGATCCAAGGGTTGATGAAGAAACTGCCGAAAGACTGCCACCTCATGATTTGCAATTGAACTCACCTCAGAAAAAACTGAGGTGAGTTCATCCTGAGTGTAAACGAAGGATCTCGACCGAGTTACCGCTGCGGTGAAATCATCCTGAGCGAAGGCGAAAGATCTCGACGAGCACTGAGGTCAGGTCATCCTGAGGCGTAGCCGAAGGATCCCTACCGAAGGCCACGTCAACTTTACGTTGAATGTGAATTCCATCACGGCTCCCCAAAACATTTCACCGCGTTCTCCCACATCATCTTGCCCAAGACTTCGCGGCCCAAGGAGTTCCATCCCAACACCTTGTCGGTCGACTCGGGAAAGCGCGATTCGGCGTGGGGATAATCGGACGAATACATCAACACGCCGGCGCCAAGAAAATCGCCGACCATGCGCGCCATCTTCTCGCCTTCGTGGATCACCACGCTGGCGAAAAAACGTCCGCCGGTCATGTATTCGCTCGGTTTGTGAGCGAGATTTTTCGGTAAAGCGTAGGGCATGTATTGGCATTGATCGTCCATCCGCGCCGCCCAGAACGGTAGCCAGCCGAAGCCGGATTCGAGTATGCAATAGCGAATGTTGGGATAGCGATCCATGATGCCGGCGCCGAAGAATGCGCTCAGCGCGCGCATGGCGCCCCACGGATGCGATGCGGTGCGGCCGATGAACGGATTGTCCCACAGATCGCGGTAACCGGGATAACCGGCGGTAAAACTATGATGCGTCACGCAAAGCCCGGCGTCGTTGGCCGCCGCCCAGATCGGTTCCAAACTCGGGTGGTCGATGGGCATGCCTTCAGCCAGGTTGGGACGGATGCCCGCGGCCCACGGCGCCCGCGCCCAGGTTTTAATTTCTTGCACGGAATCATTAATCGCTCGGCTGATGACCACGATCAAAGACTTGAGCCGATGCGGCTGCTGGCGGCAAAAATCCTCGGTGAAGCGGTGGTTGGCGCGGATGAAACCGATTTCAATGTCGACATCGTCTGTCGCCGGCGGCAGTCCCGGCAACATCAGCTGAACGTCGACGCCTTCTTCGTCCATGTCGCGAATACGCGCGTCAGCATCGTCATCCGCTCCGCCGCGCGTCGGGAAGCGGCTCCCCATAAAGGTCGGGAAATGATGCTCAACTTTATCCCGCGGCCCCGCTTCGCCCAGGATGCGCAGCTTCTCGCGCCAGCCATCTCTAGTCTTGAAGCGATAACGGTGGCGAAATGGCGGTTCGAGAATTTCCCCCGCCCAACCGACGTGAAACGGCACCTTGCAACTCTCCCACTCCGGCAGGCGCGCGCGCATCGCCGCATCGAAATAGCGCTCCAGCGTTTCCGCCGAGGGACTCAAGTGGGTATCCGAATCGTAAATCTTAAAACCGTCGCGCATGGGAGTTATTTCCTTACTACTCACCAACCAAGCGTGAAGCAATCATGGTAGCCATCGAGGGCTGCCTCGCCAAAGGAGAAAAGGAGTGAGATTCAGGCTATTTCATGCCGAGATTTTTCAGAAACCCCGACTTGGTCAGCGCGTCGACGAACGAGTTGTCGTAAAAATCTTTCGGGTCGGCGCTCTTCACTTTGGGAAATTCTTTTTCGTCGATGTAGTCGAACTGGGCTTTGATCGCTTCCGGGCGCACCGCCAGGCTCATCGCCCAATAGGGCGCGAACTGTTCGTACGTGCCGTCGATGGTCGGCGCGTCGTCGATCTTGACGTATTTCGAGATCGCTTTTTTCGCCACCGCCGGATCTTGGCGCGACATCACAACGCCTTCGGCGATCGCTTTGAGAAACGCCGAGACCGTGTTGGGATTGTTTTTAAGAAATTTCTCGGTGGCGCCGTAGGCGACTTGAAACGCCGGAATGTTGAGCTTGCCGATGTCGACCAGCAGATTGAGGCCGGCTTCCTTCGCTTTTACAGTATTCGGCGCCGACAGGCCGCCGGCCAAAACTTTGCCGCCGAGAATCGCGCTTAGAATCGCCGGCACGGATTGCAAGTAGAGCACTTGCACGTCTTTGTCCGCCACCATGCCATTTTTCTTGAGGGTCTCGCGGATCGCGGTATCGAGAGCGGCGCGCGGTGTGCTGACGCCGATCGCTTTGCCTTTCAAGTCTTGAATCGTTTTGATTTCCTTCGCCGCCCAGATTTGAAACACCAGCTGCTGAATCGTGCCGGCGAAATACTTCACCTGGCCGCCGTGCAAACGCGCGTTGATCAAGTCCGGGCCGTCGGTGTAAAAATCCGCTTCCTCGGAAATCACCGCCTGGGCCGACACCTGCGGCGTGAGCAATTGTAAATTGGCATTCAAGCCATATTTCTTGAACAAGCCGGCTTCGTGGGCGACCCAGATCGGCGTAAACGCGCCGCTCGGCTGCGCATAAGTGACGACCACATCCGCTTTCTCCGGCTTGCCGCCGACCTCAGCGGCGAAAGTCGAACTAAAAGTCATCGCCAACAATATCATCGCGAGCGCAACCACCGTCGCTAATTTGCCATTTGCCATGGAACTCTCCTCAAAAGAATTTCTCTGCGATTCAACGCGAAACCTGAAACTCGGCACTCGAAACGATCGCGGCGACGCGCACCTCGGCGATCTTCAATTCAACGCTAGTGTTACCGTTCCATTCGTTCTCGCTCAAGCGATAGGCGACGTCAACCGTTTCGCCGGGCTGGCCGGGATAGTCGTCGCCGACGCCGAAGATCACGCCGCTGACGGTTCGTCCGGCTTGGCGCAAGCGATAGCGCACGCCGGCAGAAAAAACTTTGCGCTCGCAGACCTCGGCTTGAGTCGTGACATAAACCGGTTCGGGATTGCCGACGCCGTAGGGCGCCATGATTTCGAGCTCGCGCATGAGCGTTAACCCGATGTCGCTGAATTCCAATGCCGCGTCGATTTCCAATCGCGGCAATAATTGTTCTCCGGAAAGCGTGTCGCGCGCCGCCGCTTCAAACGCATCGGTGAACGCTTGCAGCTGCTCCGGTTTGATCGACAAGCCGCCGGCGTATTCGTGGCCGCCGAACTTTTCTAAATTCTCGGCGCAACGGCGAAAGCCCTCGACCATGTGAAAGCCGCGGATGCTGCGTGCCGAACCTTTGCCGGCGCCGTCGTTGAAACCGATCACCACCGTCGGGCGATAAAATTTTTCGACGATGCGCGAAGCGACGATGCCGAGCACGCCGGGATGCCAGCCTTCGCCGGCGAGCACCAACGAGTGGCGCCCGGCGCCGTTCATCGCCGCGCTGGCTTGCTCCAGCGCTTGGGTTTGCACTTGGGCTTCGATGGCGCGCCGCTCTAAGTTATGCTCTTCCAATTCCTGGGCGATGCGTTGGGCCACGTCTGCGGATTCGGTGGTCAGCAGCTCGACCACTTTGATGCCATAGTCTACCCGGCCCGCGGCGTTGATGCGCGGCCCCAAGCGAAACCCCACCTGACCCGCGCTTACCTCGCCCGCACCGATGCCCGCCACCTGCTTGAGCGCGATCACACCGGGCCGCGTCGAGGTCGCTAACTCGCACAAGCCGCGTTTGATCAGCGTGCGGTTGACGCCCTTGAGCGGCACCATGTCGGCGATGGTGCCCAGAGTGACGATGTCGAGAAAATGGCGAATGTCGGGCGCGGGCAAATCTTTGAACCAGCCGACATCGCGCAATTTAGCGCGCAATCCGATGACCAAGTAGAATGCCAAGCCGGCGGCGCACAAACTTTTGTCGGGAAAGTTACAGTCCTTGCGATGGGGATTGATGACCGCGATGGCCGGCGGAAATTCCGGCGGCGGCTGGTGATGATCGACGATCACGATGTCGAGGCCGAAGCCGTTGGCCGCGGCGACTTCTTTAGCGTTGGAAATACCGCAGTCGACGGTGACCAGCAGATCGACGCCGCGCTCTTTCAAACTGCGCAGGCCGTCGACGTTGAGACCGTAACCTTCCTCGATGCGATGAGGCACATGATAAATCGGCGTAGCACCGATCTCGCGCAAGAAGGAAACCAACACCGAAGCGCCGGTGGTACCGTCGACGTCGTAGTCGCCCCAGATACCGATCTGTTCTTTGTTCGTGATCGCGGCGACGATGCGCGCCACCGCCGGCTCCATGTCGGCCATGATGAAGGGCGAGGGTAGGTCGTCGCGTAAACTCGAAGAAAGATAGGTTTTGACGGCGGCTAAGTCGGCAAAACCGCGCAGCGCGAGAATCCGCGCTAAGAGTGGCGAAAGGTTGAGTTGCTTGGCGTGGCTGGCGACAACGTCGTTGTCGGTTTGTTTGAGAACCCAGCGTTTGGCGAGTTCGCTTGGCATTTAATCAAGGAAGTAATTCAGAATGAAAATGCAGAATACATATTGTTCGCTCATCGTCCCGGCCCCATCCTCATTCTGAATTCTGCCTTCTGGATTCTGCATTCATTTACTTATTCCGCGACGCCACGCCTTTGTCCCAGAAAAGAATGACCGGGCTGGCGATGTAAATGGTCGAGTAGACGCCGGAGAAAAATCCCACCAATAGCGCGAAGGCGAAGGGGCGGATCACCGCGCCGCCGAGCAGATAGAGCGCGACCAAAACCATGATCGCCGTGCTGACGGTGATGATCGTTCGGCTGAGTGTTTCGTTGATGCTCATGTTGATGATGCTTTCCATGCTCTCTCGTTTCACTTTGCGCATGTTTTCACGGATACGGTCGCAGACGATCACCGTGTCGTTGACCGAGTAACCGACCACCGTTAGGAGTGCCGCGACGATGGTCAGGTCGAACTCGTAGTTGGCCACCAGCAAGGCGCCGATGGTGATCAGCACGTCATGAGCCAGGGCGATCACCGCGCCGAGACCGAAGCTGAGACCGATGCGCGCGCCGAAGGCCGAGGCGAAGCGCGCCCAGATATACACGCCCATCATCACCGTGGCGGCGATCACCGACATGGCGCCGCGAAAACGCAAATCTTCGCCGACCTTCGGTCCCACCGACTCGATGCGCCGCACCTCGAATTTGCCGGCGCCGAAGCCGGCGGTCAAACCTTTCTTGATTTGCTCAGCCAAGGCGCCGAGCTCCACCGAGATTTTTTCCAAGCGCACGAGATATTCATTGGCGGCAGCTTCGCCGAAGTCCTGAATCACCGCGCCCGTCAGACCCGCCTTGTCGAGCACCGCGCGGATGTCGGGGATAGCGACCCGCTGCTGAAACTTGAGCTGCACCATGGTGCCGCCGGCGAAGTCGACGCCCAGGTTCGGCCCTTTGATGAACAGAAAGGCCAGCACCGCGATGTTGACCGCGCTGGAAAGGATGATCGCGATCTTACGATAGCGAGTAAACTGGATAGTGGTTCCCGGCTTGATGAGTTCCATGATTGTCCTTTTAGATGCTCACGCGATCGAGCTTACGCGCACCGGTGCGATAATCGTAGTAGATACGCGTCAAATACACCGCCGTGAGAATCGTCGTGAAAATGCCGACGCACAGCGTCACGGCGAAGCCCTTGATCGGTCCGGTGCCAAACTGAAACAGAATCACACCGGAGAGAAACGTCGTGATGTTGGAATCGAGAATCGCCGGCAGAGCGTTTTGATATCCCGCTTCGATGGCCGAGCGCACGGCGCGCCCGGCGCGCAACTCCTCGCGGATACGTTCGTTGATCAGCACGTTGGCGTCGACGGCCATACCGATGGTCAGGACGATGCCGGCGATGCCCGGCAGCGTCAGCACCGCTTGAAAACCGGCCAGGATCGCCACCATGTAAAGAATATTGAAAATCACCGCCACATTGGCGAGCAAGCCGGCGCCCTTGTAGTAGGCGATCATGAAAATAATCACCAGCACGCCGCCGACAACAAAAGATATCACGCCTTGATTGATCGAGTCCTGGCCGAGGGACGGCCCGACGGTGCGCTCTTCGGCGATCTCCACCGGCGCCGGCAGCGCGCCGGCGCGCAGCACGATCGCTAGATCCCTAGCTTCTTTGATGTCGAAGCTGCCCGAGATCGAAGCCCGGCCGCCGCCGATCCGTTCACGAATCACCGGCGCGGAATAAACCCGGTTGTCGAGCACGATGGCGAGGCGTCGTTTGACGTTGGCTGCGGTGATCTGATCGAAAATTCGCGCGCCATCGCTCTTGAGAATCAATTCCACCGACGCGCCTTCCAGCTGCTCCCCCGGTCGCACCCGGGCGTCTTGAATATATTCGCCGGTCATCAAGGCTTTCGGCTCCAACACATAAGGCACTTTAGCGGTACTCGCCCCTTCGCCCTTGCCGACATGGCCGAACAACAGTTCGCGCCCCGGAGGAGCCACACCGCTTTTCGCCGCTTCCTCGGTGTTGGCGTTGTCGTCGACGACTTTGAATTCCAACAGAGCGGTTTTACCGATGATCTCTTTAGCGCGCTCGGGATCCTGAATACCGGGGAGCTGAATGAGAATATTGGTCTGACCCTGGCGCTGGATGATCGGCTCGCTGACGCCGAATTGATCGATACGGTTGCGAATAGTTTCCAACGACTGGTCGATGGCGTAATCGCGCGTCGCACGCAGATCGTCTTTGCTGAGCCCAAGAAGAATATCCGCGCTGCCGCCGGCCAATCCGCTTTTGGCTTCGACCAGATTGGCGAAATCGCTTTTCAAGATACCGCGCACGCGCTCGACGCTGGCGGCGACGGCTTTGATTTGAATTTGATTGCCGGCGACCCGATCGACGGTGACGCCGGCGACGCTCTTTTCGCGCAGCGCATTGGTCAACTCGGTGCGAATCCGTTCGACATGATTCTCCACCGCCTTGTCGACCTTCACTTCGAGGACCAAATGGCTGCCGCCCTGGAGATCGAGCCCCAAGTGAATCTTGTCCGACGGCAACACCGCACTCCACCAACTGGGCAGCGAAGTGACGAAGGTCGGCAACAATAAAATCGCCGCGACCAAAGTCGCCAGACCGAACAAGACGAGCCGTGTAACGACGGA
The DNA here is from genome assembly GCA_009692615.1 of Deltaproteobacteria bacterium. Classification (NCBI taxonomy): domain Bacteria; kingdom Pseudomonadati; phylum Myxococcota; class Myxococcia; species Deltaproteobacteria bacterium. The sequence goes on from SHYW01000088.1 coordinate 13,166, forward strand.
CTGCCGCATGCTGCTATTCCTTTCCCTCTTTTACCGGTGCTTTTTCGGCAACGAAGGCGGTGCCGATCTGCGCGCGGGCAACTCGGATGCGCACGTTGGGCGCGACTTCGATCGTCACCACGGCATCCTTCAAGTCGACCACCTTACCGTAAATCCCCCCGGAGGTCATCACCTCGTCGTTCTTTTTCAGTTTTTTGAGCAGCTCGCCATGCTCTTTGGCTTTTTTCTGCTGGGGCCGAATCACCATGAAATACATGATGGCGAAAATAATCACGAACGGGAATATCGTCATTATCGCGCCGGGACCGCCGGTCCCCGGCGCGCCTTGGGCGTATGCAAGATCGATCATGAATCCTCCTGAAATTTATGGTTCCTCGGAGTTTACTATGAAGATGTTTTCACCACGAAGGCACGAAGGACACGAAGGTTTCGGAAAATTATTATTCCGAACTTCGTGCTCTTCGTGTCCTTCGTGGTGAATACTCTTTCACACTAAACCCGGAAAACCCAAAATACTTAACTTACGGCGCCGCGTCGGCTTCCAGCCACTCGGGCCAGAGTTCCGGGCGACCCTCACGAATCGCTTCCCGACACTTATCCATGAGGCGATGATAAAAGTAAAGATTGTGCAAACTATTAAGCTCGGCCGAGAGAAATTCACCCGCCTTATACAAGTGGCGCAGATAGGCGCGCGAGAAGTTGCGGCAGCAGTAGCAGCCGCACGATTCATCTAACGGGCGGCTGTCCTCGGCGTATTCGGCGCGCTTGATGTTGATCTTGCCTTGCCAAGTGAACAAGGTGCCGTTGCGCGCGTTGCGAGTCGGAATCACGCAGTCGAACATATCGAAGCCGGCGCGCACGGCGTTGAGAATATCCTGCGGCCGCCCGACACCCATCAAATAGCGCGGCTTGTCTTCGGGCAGAAGCTCGACGGTGAATGCGGAAATGGCGTTGAGCTGCTCGACGCTCTCGCCCACCGCCAGCCCGCCGACCGCGAACCCCTCGAAGTCCAATCGCGTCATGTCGTCGACACAGCCGCGGCGCAAATCTTCGAACAGCCCGCCTTGAATAATACCGAACATCAGCTGATCGGCGCGCGTGCGCGCCTCGATGCAGCGCTCCGCCCAGCGCAGCGTCCGCGCCGTCGAACTTTCGACGTAATCGCGCTTGGCGTCAGGGGGAATGCACTCGTCCAAGATCATCGCGATATCGGTGCCCAGAGCTTCTTGAATCTCCACCGCTTTTTCCGGCGTGAGCAAGTGCGACGAGCCATCCAAGTGCGATTGAAAGCGCGCCCCCTCTTCGGAAATCTTGCGCATCGCCGCCAAACTAAAAACCTGATAGCCGCCACTGTCGGTCAAAATCGGCCCGTCCCACGACATGAAGCGGTGCAGTCCACCGAGCCGGCGAATCGGCTCATGTCCCGGCCGCAGATAGAGATGATAAGTATTGCCGAGCAGAATCTGGCAGCCCAGCTCGCGCAAATCCCGCGGCAACACCGCCTTCACCGTCCCCTGGGTCCCCACCGGCATGAAGCACGGCGTCTCGACAATGCCGTGTGCCGTCACCAAACGACCGAGACGCGCTTTGCTGTTTGAATCTTTCTTAATGACAGTGAAATGATTACCCATCAACCCATTTTCGATTTTAGTCCGCGGGGCCGCTTGTCGGATTCGTGTAGGGGCGGACCTACGTGTCCGCCCGTTCGGAGGGCCGACACGCAGGTCGGCCCCTACCCTTACATGTTGCCTTCTTCACTTTCTCACTTCATTCGCCCGCGCCAGCAGCTCGTACGGAAGCGTGATCCCAATCTGTTTTGCCGCCGGAAGGCTAATGATGAATTCAAACTTCGTCGCCTGCTGTACGGGGAGATCAGCCGGCCTCGTCCCTTTGAGGATTCTGTCTACGTAGTGGGCGGCCTTCCGGAACAGATCTTCGTAGTCCGCCCCGTAGAACATGAGGCCGCCCTCATCGACAAACTCCTTCGAGAAGTAAATAGCCGGCAAGCGGTATTTTGTGGCAAGCTCGATGATCCGCTTTCTTTCGGAGAAAATAAAGCCAGTGGTAACCGTCATAATCGCGCCCACCTGTTTCTGCTTGGCGGTTTTAAAGGCGCTCTCTAAACCTTTGGCGTCGAGTTGAGTCTCGATCTCTTCCAATTTTAGCTTCAGGTACAAAGCCGCAGGCCTGAGTTCTTTCATTTGGTCGTTGCCCCCCCCCCCGTCCGTAGAAGTCCAACGCGGGCGAGCTTGGGGACCGCGTCCTTGAGTATCTCGAGCCGTTTCGTGTTTAGTTCATTTGCCAAACTCGAGAAACCGGTGACATTGCCTCCCGTCCGCGCCAAACTGGCAACCAGACCTTCACCCACGGGATCCCCGGGGTTCACCATCAGAATTGGGATGGTACCAGTCGCTTTCTTCGCATCCCGCGCCGCTGCCGTCCCTGTGACCACGATCAGATCGACCTTTAAACGGACCAACTCCGCCGCAAGCACAGGTCGGCGCTCACGCTTTCCCTCCGAGAACCGGTACTCGATGGTGAAATTCTTTCCCTCAATCCATCCAAGCTTGCTCAGCTCTTGCAGGAACGCCTTCAAATGGCCCGCCATACCAGCAGCAGTGCCTCCATCCAGGAAACCTATGCGGAAAATTTTCCCTGCCTGCTGTGCCTGAGCCACAGCCCCACACAACGCGAATGCGACTCCGATGGCGACGATCCGAATCCATTTTGGATTATTGGATCGAAGCCACCGAGTTGCAGTCCGAAATATCTTTGCCATATCCTAATCCTCCAATCCAAAATCAAAAATCGAAAATCCAAAATTTATAAAATGAGCATCGCATCGCCATAACTATAAAATCGATACTGCCGCTCGATCGCTTCTCGGTATGCGCGCCGAATTAAATCCAAGCCGGCGAACGCGGCGACCAGAATCAGCGGCGTCGAGCCGGGCAGATGAAAATTGGTGATCAGCGCGTCGAGCACGCGAAAGCGATCGCCGGGCCGCAGGTAAAGCCGGGCGATGCCTTCGTCGGCTTCCACCTGGCCTTTTTGCCGTGCGATCCATTCCAGGGTGCGCGTGCTCGTCGAGCCGACGGCGACGATGCGACCGCCGGCGGCTTTCGTCGAATTAATTTTTGCCGCGGTGGGCGCGTCGAGCGCGTAGCGCTCGCCTTCCATGCGATGGTTTTCGATTTCCTCGACGCGCACCGGCTGAAAGGTACCGGCGCCGACATGGAGGGTCAACAACGCGCGGTCGATTCCTTTCGCTTGCAAACTCGCGAACAACTCAGGGGTGAAATGAAAACCCGCCGTCGGCGCTGCAATCGCGCCGGGATGCGCCGCGTACACCGTTTGATAGCGCTCGCGGTCCAGCGCCGCCGTCGCCCGCGTGCGCCGCACATAGGGCGGCAGCGGCGGTTCGCCGAGGGCTTCTAACTGCGCGCTGAAATCACCGTCGTGATGAAACTCCAAGCCGAAACGGCCGCGGCCGAGATCGCCGATCACTTCCGCCGTCATCTTCACGCCAAACTTGAGCAAGTTGCCGACCTGCGGCTTCTTAGCGGCGTGGATGAATGCCAACCAAAGGCTGCGCCTTTCATCGGCGAAGCGTTCGAGCAACAACACTTCGACTTTGCCGCCGCTGTCTTTGCTGCCGCTCAGCCGCGCTGGAAAAACTTTGGTGTCGTTGAGCACCAGTAAATCACCCGCATCGAGAAACTCTTCGAGCTTGGCGAACATGCTGTGAACGATCTCGCCCGTCGCGCGCCGGATCACCAACAAGCGCGAGCCTTCGCGCTCTCGGCTGGGATAAGCCGCGATCAGCGAGTCGGGCAGCTGGTAATTGAATTCTTCGAGATTCATTGCTGACAAAAAGGGGCGCAGCATGCTGCACCCCTACGGAAACTGTCGATCGGTGAGAGATTTATCTAGGATTAAGTGTCTTTCTTCAAGAACGGCGTCAGCAGATCGATCGGTATGGGAAAAATAATCGTTGAGTTTTTTTCGGAAGAAATCTCGACCAAACTTTGAAGATAACGAAGCTGCAACGCCATCGGTTGTACCGCCATGACCCCGGCGGCATCGGCGAGCTTCTCCGAAGCTTGAAACTCACCCTCGGCGTGAATCACCTTGGCGCGCCGCTCGCGCTCGGCTTCGGCCTGCTTGGCCATCGCTCGCTGCATCTCCTGGGGCAGATCGATATGCTTCAATTCCACCAAGACGACTTTGATACCCCACGGGTCGGTCTGCTTGTCTAAAATATCTTGGATGCGGCTGTTGATCTTTTCGCGCTCGGACAAGAGATCGTCGAGCTCGCCCTGGCCGCACACGCTGCGCAAGGTCACCTGGGCGAGTTGCGAGGTGGCGAAAAGATAATTCTCCACTTCGAGCACCGCTTTGTTGGGATCGAGGACGCGAAAGTAGAGCACCGCGTTGACCTTCACCGAGACGTTATCGCGGGTGATGACATCTTGCGGCGGAATATCCATGGTCACCGTGCGCATGTCCATCTTGACCATTTTTTCGATGCCGGGAATGACATAGACCATGCCCGGCCCGCGCGCGCCGACCATGCGCCCAAGCCTAAACACCACCGCCCGTTCATACTCTTTGAGAATCTTGATACCGCTAATGATCAGAGCAATGACGATCACCAAAAACGTTACAGGTGGACCAAAGTCAAACATTTCGCTACCTCCTATTTTCTCTCGCTGTCCGTTGCGCGGGTTACTTTTAAACACATGCCGGCGTAATCGATGACGCGCACCTTCTCGCCAACATCGACAGAAACTTCCGCCTCCGCCGTCCAAGTTTCGCCATGAACAAATATTTTTCCTCGCGGCGCCAAGGTTTCGCGCACTTCACCGATTTCCCCGATCAGAGCCGCCATGCCGAGGGTCGGCTTGGCACGTTGGGAGCGAAAGACAAAATAGCTCACCGCCAGGACAAAGCTGCCGAGGGTGCCCACCGCGGTGAAAACGATCGCGCGGTCGACGCCAAAATCGGAAGTCGGAGTATCGAAGAGCAACAACGATCCGAGCGCCAGCGCAATCATCCCGCCGACGCCTAACACGCCGAAACTCGGCACGAACGCTTCGCCCACCAAGAGCGCGACACCGAGCAGGACCAAGGCGAGACCGGTATAATTGATCGGCAAGAGCTGCAACGAGGCGAACGCCAGCAACAAACAAATCGCCCCGGCCACGCCGGGGAAAATCACGCCGGGATGGGCGAACTCCATGTAAAGCCCAAGAATCCCCGCCATCATCAACAGATAAGCGATGTTCGGATCGGCGATGGCGTTCAATACTTTCTGCTTGAGGCTCATCTCATGACGCACCACGCGCAGATCTTTAACCGCCAGCGTGTGCTTACGGCCGTCGAGATCGACGCTTCGTCCGTCCGCCTGTTTGAGCAGATCGTCGATGTCCTTGGCGATGATGTCGATGACGTTCTTCTTGAGCGCTTCGGTCTCGGTGATCGCCACGCTTTTGCGCACGGCTTGGATCGCCCACTCGGCGTTGCGGCCGCGCTTCTGCGCGATGCTTTCGCTGAACGACGCGGCGAAGTTTTCGATCTTCTCGGCCATCACGCCTTTGATTTCCTGGCCGCCGCCGGCCACCGGATGAGCCGCGCCGATGTTGGTGCCCGGCGCCATCGCCGCGATATGCGCCGCCATGGTGATAAAGACCCCGGCGGAACCGGCGCCGGCGCCGCTCGGCCCGACCCAAACCATCACCGGCACGGGCGCGCCGAGCATTTCCTTGACGATGGTACGGGTGGAGTTGAGCAAACCGCCCGGCGTGTCCATTTGAATGATCAGCGCCGCCGCGCCCTCGGCCTTCGCCCTGGCGATCCCTTCGCGGATGAAATCGTCCACCGCCGGATTGATACTGCCGTCGATGGAAATCAAATCGACATGCGGCGAGGCTGCGTCCTTCGATTGCGCCAAGGCGGCGAGACCGGCGGCGAACAGCGCAATGAGAGAAATGACTCTAAGTGTTTTCACCGTTCAACTCTTTGATCACTTGCTTGATGTCTTCCCAAACTAATTTCTTATCCGCGGGATTGCGCAGCAGATAAGCCGGATGAAACGTCGGCATCAACTTGATGCCATGATAGCTGTGCCAATTGCCGCGCAATTTGCTGATCGTCACCGTGCTTTGCAGCAAAGTCTGCACCGCGAATTTGCCCAGACCGACGATCACCGCCGGGCGCACCAAGTCGATTTGTTTTTTGAGAAACGGCTCGCAGGCCGCCACTTCATCGGGCTCGGGATTGCGATTTTCCGGCGGACGGCATTTGACCACGTTGCAAATGTAGACGTCTTCCCGCTTGAGCCCCATGCCTTTGGTGATGATGTCGGTGAGCAGCTGGCCGGCTCGGCCAACGAACGGCTCGCCTTTGAGATCCTCGTCGCGGCCCGGCCCTTCGCCGACAAACATTAACTTGGCGTTGGGATTGCCGACGCCGAAAACCAAGTTGGTGCGTCCAGCGCAAAGCTTGCAGAGCCGGCAGTCGCCGATGGCGGCGCGCAGCTCTTCGAGACTCTCGGCACGCGTGTAGTCGGCCCCTTCAGTGTGCGATTCTCTTACGACTGGTGCTGTCTTAATTTCTTTTTTGGCCATCGGAGCTATCACTGGCGCGTCGCCCTTCGGTAAAAAAGCGATGCCGGCGCGCTGGCATGATTGGAGATGACGCTTGAGCGAAACCGCGATGGCATTTAACTCCGCCGCGTCGTTGCTATCCGCCATTGCCACACCCCTTTCACGGCTGGATCGTAACACTCGTCACTCACCCGAAGCAATCGCAATCATGCTCGGCGAATTGAGCGAACGGCTGTAGATTGTAGGGGCGAAAAATCTTTCGCCCCTACGGTCGGATTTTCTTGAGATTTATTTTGCGCCCTTTGCGCTCTTTGCGGTTAAATATCCGAATCCGAGAAAACGGATCACGATTGATTTTTAAACGCGAGAAAGCGATCGAGGATACGGTCGGCGAGATCGTCTTTGCTCATCAGCGGCAGCGCGTGGACCGCGTCTTTGCAATCGAGAATCGTCGCGATGTTGGTGTCGCCGTCGAAACCGCTGCCGGCTTCGCTGACGTTGTTGGCGACGATCATGTCGAGATTTTTCTCGCGCAGTTTTTTCGCCGCGTTGGCCGCGAGATCTTCGGTCTCGGCGGCGAAGCCGATCAACACTTTGCCATTTTTCATCTGGCCGAGCTCTTTGAGAATGTCGGGGTTGGGCTCGAGAGTGATTTCGATGTTACCTTTACCGCGCTTGATCTTCTTATCAGCGCTCAGCACCGGGCGGTAATCGGAAACCGCCGCCGCCATGATCACCGCGCTGCACGCGGCAAACTCTTTGACCACCGCGTCGCGCATTTGCGCCGCTGAAGTAACCGCGATGGTGCGCGCGCCCGCCGGCGGTTCCAACGCCGTCGGCCCGGTTACCAGCGTAACTTCGGCGCCACGGCGCAGCGCGGCGCGCGCCAAGGCGTAGCCCATTTTTCCCGACGAGCGATTGGAAATGTAACGCACCGGATCGAGCGCTTCACGATTGGGTCCGGCGCTGATCAAAAAGCGCTCACCGGCCAAGTCGGGCTTTCTTAGCAGCCGATGAATCTCCTCGGCGATCTTCTCCGGATCGGGTAAGCGTCCTTTGCCTTCGTAACCGCAGGCGAGAAACCCTTCCGCCGGTTCCAGTAGATGATATCCGAAGCCGCGCAGCTTACGGAGATTTTCCTGCAGCGCCGGATTGTCGTACATGTGAATGTTCATCGCCGGCGCGATCAGCACCGGCGCTTGGGTCGCCATCAGCACCGTCGTCAATAAATCGTCGGCGATGCCGTTGGCGATCTTGCCGATAATGTTGGCGGTCGCCGGCGCGATCACGAACAGATCGGCGCTATCGGCCAAATTGATATGGCCGATCTCGGATTCTTGGGTGAGGTTGAAAGTTTCGCTGGCCACGGGATTACCGGAAAGGGTTTGAAATGTCAGCGGCGTGACAAATTCCATCGCGCCGCGCGTCATGATCACTTGCACCCGAAACCCCGAATTGACCAGCAAGCGCACCAGCTCCACCGCTTTGTAGCAAGCGATCCCGCCGCTCACCCCCAAGACGATGTTGGGTATTTTCTCGCCGTTAGCCACGACCCCAAAATAGCCGATCCGCCCTGTGCCTGCAAACCTCAATTATTTTAAGTTGAACTCCGGACGTGTGCCAAAACCGGCATCAACTTGACAGCCGTACAACTTTTTGTCGCCTCCGGTTGCCCAATCAGCGCTACCGTGAAACCCGCGCCGCCGCTTAAACTCCTTCGTTTGACCGACTTTCGGCAGTAATTCGAACCACCCAAAGATGGCACGGTTTTGGCTCTGTCATTGGCATTCATCACAGTATTCAACTGCGAATTTTGAATAAAAGCTGTCGTGGCAACGTCAATATGTCATGTTAACAGCAACGCGATTATGTCAGGGTAGTGCGTTGGGTTGAGGTCGTAAGTTAGAAACCTGGCCATAGCGGAACCCCACCTTGTTGGAGTTGGTTCGATATAGGCCAAGTGTGTGCGTC
>SHYW01000089.1 GCA_009692615.1 Deltaproteobacteria bacterium
CGCACACACTTGGCCTATATCGAACCAACTCCAACAAGGTGGGGTTCCGCTATGGCCAGGTTTCTAACTTACGACCTCAACCCAACGCACTACCCTGACATAATCGCGTTGCTGTTAACATGACATATTGACGTTGCCACGACAGGAAATTCCCCGCGCCCTGACACAAACCGTGCCGCAATGCCAATAAGTGAGCAATTACCAGACCACCGCTGTCCCGGCTCGTCTCCCGACCGCAGGCTCCAAAAGAAACCCGCGGCAATGTTGTAAATTTATGGAATTGCAGTTAGTTATCGTTTCATTCTTGAGGCACATGTTGGCACTATGTTGAGTGGCAAAGTCGCAATCGTAACAGGCGGTGGCACGGGAATCGGCAAGGCGATCGCTAGGTCATTGGGCAAATCTGGCGCAGCCGTAGCGATCTTGTCCCGCAGTGCGGCGCATATTGATTCCGCGGCAGCGGAGCTGAGCCGACTCGGCCTGACAGTATTAGCCTTGCCGACGGACGTGAGAGACAAGGCCCAGATTCAACGCGCCCTCGCGGAGATCGTTGCCAAGTGGGGTGGAATCCACATTCTCGTGAATAACGCCGGCATCTCAGGCCTGAGCCCCATCGACGACGAGGACGACAGCAAGTGGCATGACATCATCGCGACCAATCTAAACGGCATGTATCTGATCACCAAAGAGGTGTTAAAACATATGCCGGACAACGCCGGCGGGCGGATCATCAACATCTCATCGGTGCTCGGCAAATTCGGTGTGCCTGGCTACACCGCTTACTGTACCACCAAGCATGGCATGATCGGTTTCACCCGCGCCCTGGCGCTTGAAGTGGTTGGGCGCGGCATCACGGTCAACACCGTTTGTCCCGGCTGGGTCGAGACCGAGATGGCGACGCTGGGCATCAACGAGACCGCCGCGCTGCAAGGCATCACGCCCGCACAGTACAAAGCCCAAGCCCTAGCCGCGGTGCCGATCCAAAGATTTCTCGACGCCGACGAGATCGCCGAACTGGTCACCTACATCGCTTCCGACGCCGCCCGCGGCATCACCGGTCAAGCGATGAACATTTGCGGCGGTCAGACGATGGTGTAATGCCCTCGCCAGCCAAACGATCATCAATTCACCGTGGACGCCCAAACCCTTCAAGTTCGCAATCCCGCGACGCTAGAAATCATCACCGAACTGAAAACCACTGCTCCCGCCGACATGGCGACGATGGTGCAGCGCGGTCGTCAATCGCAATGGCTCTGGCAACAGACCAGCTTCGCCGAACGGCGCAAGATTTTTTTTCGCCTGCGCGATCTCTTGCTCGACGATAGCGACCGGTTAGCCGACATCCTGACCGGTGAAACCGGCCGGCCGCGCGCCGAGGTGTGCGGCAACGAACTTTTTTATCTGTGCAACGCCATCGGCATGTGGGCGAAAAAAGCAGAAGAGTTTTTACGGCCGGAAATCATCCGGCCGCACTTTCCCTTGGTGAAGTTTAAGAAAGTCGTGTGCAGCTACCAGCCGCGCGGCGTCATCGGCATTATCAGTCCGTGGAATTTTCCCCTGACCATGACCTTGGGCGAAGCGATTCCAGCTCTGATGGCGGGCAATGCCGTCATTATCAAACCGTCCGAGCTGACGCCGCTTTCAGCTCTTTACGGCGCTGAGATCGCCGCCAAAGCCGGCTTGCCGGAGAATCTTTTTCAAGTGGCCGTCGGTTACGCTGCGACGGGCGAAGCGCTGATCGATCATGCCGACATGATCGCCTTTACCGGCAGTGTCGAAACCGGCAAAAGGGTCATGCGCCGGGCCGCCGAACGACTGGTTCCGGTGTCGCTGGAACTGGGCGGCAAAGATCCGCTGATCGTTCTCAAGGACGCCGATCTCGATCGCGCCGCCGGCGCCTGCGTTTGGGGCGCACTGATGAATTGCGGACAGGCCTGCACGTCCATCGAACGGGTTTACGTCGAAGCGCCGGTGTATCGAGAATTTGTCGACAAGGTCGTCGCCCGCGTGCGCGCCATTCGTCAGGGCGCGAGCGCGGATGAAGTCGATGTCGGCAGCCTGACATCGGAACAGCAATTGAATAAAATCACGGCGCAGGTCGAAGAAGCCGTGGCGCGCGGCGCCAAGCTTTTAGCCGGCGGCCGACGCAACCCGACGCTCAAAGGTTTCTATTACGAGCCCACCGTACTGGTCGACGTCAATCACACCATGAGCATCATGAACGAAGAAACCTTCGGCCCGGTAATCCCGATCATGCAAGCACGCGACGCCGATGAGGCGCTGCGGTTAGCCAACGATTCCAAGTACGGCTTGAGCGCGAGCGTATTTTCGAAAGACCGCGCGGTCGCGCAAAACTTCGCCACTCATCTCGACAGCGGCGCGGTGTGCGTCAACGATAGTCTGGTCAATTTTATCATCCCCGATGCGCCCATGGGCGGGCGTAAAGAGAGCGGCTTTGGCGCCCGTCACGGCGCCCAAGGGATTCGCAAATTTTGCCAGCAGAAGACCATCGTCAGCGATCGCTTCGGCCTCAAAGAAGAATTTCCCTGGTATCCGGCAACGGCGAAAAAAGCTAATCAGGTGCGCCACCTGCTCAACTTGCTTTGCCACACCGGCTGGCGCCACAAGCTCAAGGCGTTTATCGGTCTGATTAAAAGCTAAACTCGCTTGAACTCGACTGGAGATTCAACTAAATATTTACGATACCATTTTAACGATTGCCCAGAGGAGAATTTTCATGGCCAAAGATTTACCGAGCTTCATCGCCAAAGAAGGCGCCAACCGCGAAGGCGCCGTCATTCGCGAGAAAAATTTTATCGATGCCAACAATTATGAGACCGTGGCTTATCTAAAGCATCTCGACGTGCGCAACGAGCCGAAGATGGTGCTGTTCGAAAATTTACCGGCGCTCAATGGCCAGAAGTCGGCGTTCCCGATGTTTTACAATCCCTGGGTGACGCGCCAATACGTTGCCGACTCCCTCGACATGGGCGATATCAAATCGCCCTTGGATGTCAGCCTCGAAGTCGCCAAGCTCGAACAGCAACAGGGCAGCGTGCAAATCATCCCCGCCGACAAAGCTCCGGTGAAGGAAGTCGTGCTCACCGGTGACAAAGCCGACTTGAGAATTCTCCCCATGCCGATGCATCAGAAAGGCGACGCCGGTCCCTATCACACGATGACCTGTGCCATGAAGGGACTCGACAGCGACTACTACGACATCACCTTTACCAAGAATAAATTTCACGACCCGCAGCACATGAGCTTCTCGGCGCACAAGCATCACCATCTCGAAGCCATGGCCTGCGAATACGAAGCGAAAAATCTGCGCGCGCCGGTGATCGTCATTCTCGGCCACCACCCGGCTTTTTATCTATCTTCCTGCGCCATGACCGCCATGGGCAACAACGATTATCTGACCGCCTCGGCATTTTTGAAAGAACCTCTGCGCCTGACCCCTTCGACGACTTGGGGCGATAAGTTCATGGTGCCGGCGGATGCCGAAGTGATCATCGAAGGCGAGGTTCTTCCCGGCGTGCGCCAGTCGCAAAACCCGTTCGGCGAAATCCTCGGCTATGCTCAACCGAAAATGGACGTGCCGGTCATCGAAGTCACCGCCATCACCCACCGGCGCGGCGCCATTGTCGAAGATTTCTGGCCCGGCCACATGGATCACTGGAACTTGGGCAGTATTCCGAAAGAAGGCAGCACCTACAACGTCATCAAGAAAAATGTCCCAGGCATCAAGGGTATCCATCTGGCTTCGTCGGGTTGCGGCCGGTGCATCTGCTACATCTCGATCAAAAAAGAATTTGAGAACGAGCCCAACAAAGCCGGCATGCAAGCTTTTGTCGAAATGCCCAACTTGAAACTGGCGGTCATCGTCGATGATGACATCGACCCGTACAACGAGCGCGAAGTGATGTGGGCCGTGGCCACCCGCGTGCATTGGGACAAGGACATCGAGATCATCCGCGAAGTGCAGAGCTTCCGCGGCTGGCTGGGCGACGCCGTGGCGATCATCGACGCGACGATTCCTCTAAAGTCGAAAGACGAATGGCCGGTGCGCAATGAAGTCGAGCCGGCGGCTTTCGAACGCATGGCGAAGTTCTTCAAGTAAGAGACGCGATCATGGCCGACAAACTCAGATTCATTTACAAAGCGACGTGAACCGCGTGCCGTAAAGCAAGAAGTTTCTTGCAAGCGAAAAAGATCGATTTCGAAGAGCGTGAATACGGCAAGCAACCATTCACGGAAAAAGAATTGCGGGAAATCATCGGCGACGATCCCATCGAGCCGTTCCTGAGCACGCGCACGGCACTCTACAAGGAGATGAACATGAAGCAGAAACCGCCGTCCAAAGACCAAGCGATCAAGCTCATGCTCAAGGATGCCAATCTGCTCAAACGGCCGGTGTTCATCAAAGGCAAAAATAAACTCACCGGCTTCAACGAAGCGGAAGTCAAAAAACTTTTTTAGCCGTGAGCGGCGCGCGGCTTGCCCATGAAAACCAAAGGCGAAATCGAAGCGGAAATTAGCCGCGCCATCGTTCAATTCGAAATCGACTACATGGGCCGCGGCCCGAAAGAAACCACCACTCATATCGTCGAGGATATGGTCGTCGTTCGCCTCAAGGGAGTTTTGACTCCGGCGGAAGAGCAGCTGACACAATCAACTGACGGCAAAGAACTGGTCAAAAAAATGCGCGCGACTCTGATCGACAAAGCGCGCCCGCTTTTGTACCAGGTCGTTGGCGATATTACCGAAGCGACAATTCTCGATCTGCATACCGACATCAGCACCGAATCCGGCGAACGGGTCTTTGTCTTTTCCTTAGATAACAATCTGGGGAAATCTCTAGCCCGCAATAAAAGCTCTTGACATATGACCGCCTCGTCTCTATAAACGCCACAGTCTGACGATGTCCCGAAAGGTTGGTTTGAAAAAACTAAACCAGTCGGGAAATGGGCCGACCAAGGAAACTCAGGTTTCCGGTCGGCCTTTTTATTTGGCTCGATCTTTGGTCAAAGGCGCTAGTTAACACGGGAGGTATTGGACATGAACTCTACGATTTATATGATTGCTGGCGTGCTCCTCGTCATTTTGGGCGCCGTTGGTATCTACCACATTCGCGAAGCGCCAGGATTAGCTATGTTCGCGACGATGGGTTTGATCGGCGGGATCGCGATGATAGTCAAGGGCAGCAACAAATTTTGAGACTAGCGCGGCTCCACATCAACCAGTGCCCATTAGAAAAGAGCGAACATCTCTCTTTTCTAAGGCAAGGTATGACACCGGCCCCAGCTTGCTGGGTAGACGTAGGTATTGAACTCGCGACATCGACACCGATGCGGTGAACGTTTTCTGGTGCCAGGACGCAGTGCTTTTCCCAGCCTCCCGTGCAGGCTTGTAGCTAAGCTGACAAACCGCTAGAGGCCCGCATCACCCACCAATCTCAATTTGCACTTGCGAACCTTGATGCATTAGTCGCAAGTTGCTAGACAGTCGCTATGCAATGTCCAAAATGCAAAACCGAATCTTTGGTCGAAGTTACCGTGGACAAAACAGCCGTAGACCGCTGCACCGTGTGCAATGGCACCTGGTTTGACGACCATGAACTAAGCCAATTGCTGGCGGAAGAGGCGACTCAAGTGGCTCGTTTACTGAAAGGCGCGACAGTCGAAGAAGCCGCCGGAAAAAAAGGCCACTGCCCGCGCGATGGGTCGTTATTGCTTCGCATCTATAGCGCCATCGACCACTCTGTCATCATCGACGCCTGCGCCGATTGTCACGGCATCTGGCTTGACGGTGGCGAATTTGAAAAACTTTACGCGACGAAACACCGCCGGTGAACGTACGCCGCGAAATGACCTGTCGCTCGTGCGCGAGTACTTGAAATCGACACACAAAGAACGCCACCCGTTAAGCTAATCAATCGCCGAGCCGCGCTTTAGCCGCTTCCGAAATCGCCACCACGGCTGGATGTTTCAATTTCCGGTCCAATGAAATCGCGTAGAACCGCTCAATCACGTCGGCGAGGTTGCCGACGATCTTTACGTCGTACTGCTTTTGCACCTCCGCGGCGATCACAGCCGGTGCGAAGAATAAACCATGCCCGCGTCGGCCAAACACTTTCAACAAAGCGCTATCTTCAAACTCCGCGATGACGTGCGGAACGATACTTTTGCCATCAAACCACTGATCCAATGAGCGCCGCGCCGTTGTGTTTCGCGTTGGCAGCAAAAATGGCGCGCCGTCGAGGGAACGCGGGAAACCGCGGCGGTATTGCACCGCTAGTTTTGGGGTGCCAAAAAGAATCATGCCGCATTCGCCGAGCAGGTGGCTGAACGCTTTGACATTGAGCGCAGGGTCGATTGGAGAATCGGCCAACACCACGTCGACATCGTGCAGAGCCAACGCCGGCAAGAGTTCTTCGTTGGTGCCCTCCCGGCAGACGATCCGGTAGGAGTCTTTTAGGCTGAGCGCCGGTTCAATGAGTCGATAAGCGACCAGCTTTGGCAAGACGTCAGCTACGCCGATGGTCAGGCGGGCGAGACGGCCTTCGGGCCGACCTTTGAGGGTCCCCAACATTTCCTGCCCCAAAGAAAAAATCTCATCGGCATAGCGAAACACCAATTTCCCGGTGTCGGTTAAAACTAGCTTACGCCCGAAACGGCGAAACAACTTCTCGCCCAGTGCTTTTTCCAATGAGTTGATCTGCGCGCTCACCGTCGCCTGAGTTAGGCGCAACTCTGCGCCGGCGAGCGAGACACTGCCGATCCGCGCCACGGTCCAGAAATATAGCAGATGATGATAGTTGAGCCATTCCATGGTGCGTCATCATAGTGCGGTTTTTTCTATCGATCAATCAACTATTATGAATTAGTGAAATGCCGGGACCGGACTTATGTTACTCGATGAAACCTAGAGGACATCGCGAAAGGAGTCACATTTATGAGTTTTGGACCCAGTGAGTATGCTCATCTCGCTATGGGTAAGTTGTTCGAGTCCGACATATTGCTGTCAGAGCAGTATTATTCAACCTTGCGAAAAAGCCATCACGATAACCCCGAGCGGCGCTTGATGGCTGCGGTGTTGGAAGACGTTGTGGCATGTCTCTCCGTCGATGTGCGCCGGTGCTCGCGCCGGCAGCGGCGCGATTTTAACGATGCCCGAAATTGGCTCAACGCTCCCAATGACAGCGACTGGGTCTTTTCTTTTAGCAACATCTGCGAAGCGCTGGGCATCGACCCCGATTATCTAAGGGCAGGACTAAACCGGTGGCAGATCACATGTCGAGATCGACCCGGCGCGCTGTCAGGATCACGACCCAATCGATCCGGCTTGCGCCACAAACACTTCAGGTTAAGAGCTTGATGATACCGGCGGCGATGTATTCGCAATGGCACTCTTTATCGACAAAGTCTAAGGATGCGTACCGCAAAATTTGCGCCGGCTGGAGATCGAGATGAACACATTTAAAACCACCTTTTTGATGACGCTTCTGACGGTGATTCTGGTCACAATCGGCGGGTCGCTGGGTGGCCAAGGGGGCATGATGATGGCTTTCATCTTTGCCGTGATCATGAACGGTGGCAGTTACTGGTTCAGTGACAAGATCGTTCTACGTATGTACGGGGCAAAGGAGATCGGCGCGGACGAGGCTCCGACCCTTCATCGCATCGTGCGAGACTTAACCTTGCGCGCGCAGATGCCCATGCCCAAACTCTATCTGATTCCTCAGGAAGCACCGAATGCTTTTGCCACGGGCAGAGATGAGAAGCACGCTGCCGTGGCAGTCACGGACGGCATCCTTGCGATCCTGAATGAAAACGAATTACGCGGGGTGCTGGCTCATGAACTCTCCCACATCAAGAACCGAGATATCCTCGTTGGGACTATCGCCGCGACTATGGCCGGCGCGATTTCGATGCTCGCGAACATGGCTCACGGGGGAATGATCTTCGGCGGAAGAAGTAGCGACGATCGGGAGGGAGGTCACCCAATGGTTGCTTTGCTCATGATCATCGTAGCGCCACTGGCGGCGATGTTGGTTCAGATGGCGATCTCGCGCCACCGGGAATTTGGTGCGGATGAGACAGGCGCAGGGATTTCTGGCGATCCAGCGAGTCTCGCCAGTGCGCTGAAAAAACTGGAACAGGGGGCGGAACGCAATCCGATGGAAGCCAACCCGGCCACCGCTCACATGTTCATCGTTAATCCGCTGACAGGTGGAGGCCTGATGCAACTGTTCAGCACCCATCCGCCCATGCAGGAGCGGATCAGACGGCTTGAGGCAATGAAGGGTGTATCGCGATGACGGCACCCGGCATAGTGATTTTGCTTTTTGGCCTCCTGGTGCTAGGAGGCGGAATCATCGGTTATACCAACTCCGCAAGCATCGTATCCCTCATCGGAGGGAGCGCCTCTGGGCTTGGACTGCTGGCCAGCGGGCTGGGCGTGCTTAGACGAAAAGAGCTGGGGTTTGTTTTCGCGCCTTTCATAACCCTTTTGCTAATCGCGTTTTTCGCCTGCAGTTTAATGCTGAACGGCGACTTTATTCCGTCGGGCTTGATGGGAATTCTCGGACTCGTTGCCTTAGTCCTCTATTGGGCCCTACCGGCAAGGGAAAATCTATGACACCAGAGAGCCTTTACTTATGGATCGTTTTTAACCTTTTCGTTCTGGGCATGCTGGCCCTCGACTTACTGGTGTTCCACCGTGAAGCGCATACGGTTTCACTGCGAGAGGCTTTCACGTGGAGCGTAGTTTGGATTTTCCTAGCGATGCTCTTCAACTTGGGAATTTACTACATGTGGGGCT
This sequence comes from Deltaproteobacteria bacterium, assembly GCA_009692615.1. Lineage (NCBI taxonomy): Bacteria > Pseudomonadati > Myxococcota > Myxococcia > Deltaproteobacteria bacterium. Next base: position 8,824 of record SHYW01000089.1, read on the forward strand.
CCAAAAAGGCGATGGAGTTTCTTGCCGGATACCTGATCGAAAAGTCCCTGAGCGTAGACAACATCTTTGTTTTCATCATGATCTTTTCCTACTTTGCCGTGCCGCCGATGTACCAACATCGGATCCTTTTCTGGGGCATCCTCGGCGCCCTGGTCATGCGGGCGATATTTATCGCGGCGGGTGCCGCCCTGCTGAGCGCGTTTCATTGGATCGTCTACATCTTCGGCGGCTTTCTGGTGTTCACCGGCATCAAAATGTTTTTCGCCGGCGAGAAAAAACTTGCGCCGGAAAAGAATCCGCCGTCATGTTACTGCGGCGCTGGATGCCGATCACCAATAAGTTTGAAGGCCAATGTTTTTTTGTCCGCATTGATCAACGCGTCTGGGCCACACCGCTCTTCGTGGTTTTGCTGGTTATTGAGACTACGGACGTGATCTTCGCCGTCGACTCTATCCCGGCAATCTTCGCCATTACTCTCGACCCCTTCATCGTTTACACATCCAACATTTTCGCCATTTTGGGACTGCGCGCTCTTTACTTTCTCCTGGCCGGAATCTTGGAGATGTTCCGCTATCTCAAGGTCGGCCTTTCCGGTGTTCTCTGCTTCGTTGGCGTCAAGATGATGCTCGTCGATTTCTACAAGATCCCCATCGGCGTCTCCTTAGGGGTGGTGGCAGGAATTCTGGCCATCTCCATCCTGGCTTCGCTCGTGAAACCGAAACTTGCGGGGCTCGCAACCGCTGGCCTCGATCCCAGCCATATTCCAAGCAAGGAACCGGACATCTCGGGAAAAGAGTCCTGAGCTTGAGATCGAGTGCCCGGCTCAATCTCGATCGCGCAAATCACGATACTCACCTCAACCGCGGTTGACACCCGAAAAACGATATGATGAATTTAGAAACTCAATGAAGCGCTGAGAACTTATCTTAAAGCTCCATTACCAGAAATCATCGATTGGAGACGGAGACTATGGCTGAGGAAACATTGGCTGGGCTTACTCTATTCAACCGCGGTAAAGTCCGCGATATTTACGATCTTGGCGACAAACTTTTGTTGGTCGCCAGCGACCGGATTTCCGCCTTCGACGTGATCTTGCCGACGTTGATTCCCGACAAGGGCAAGATCCTCACCAAGCTGTCGGAATTTTGGTTCGATGTGATGCGCGACATTCTGCCGCATCATCTGATCAGCGCCAACGTCGACGAATTTCCTGCCGCCTGCCAACCGCACAAAGCCAAGCTCGAAGGGCGCAGCATGCTGGTCAAGAAAAGCACACCGGCGCCGGTGGAATGCATCGTGCGCGGCTATTTAGTCGGCTCGGGTTGGAAAGATTATCAAAAAACCGGAGCTGTGTGCGGCATCGCCCTGCCGAAGAATCTTGTCGAAGCCTCGCGCCTCGATCAACCGATCTTCACGCCGTCGACCAAGGCGCCGGTGGGCGAGCACGACATCAACATCAGCTTCGATGAAATGGTCGAAAAAGTCGGCAAGACCAAATCGACCAAAATGCGCGACGCCACCGTGGCGATTTATCAGCGCGCCCGGGTGCTGGCTGAGAAGAAAGGCATCATCATCGCCGACACCAAGTTGGAGTTCGGCATGGAAGGCGACGAGATCATCTTGATCGACGAAGTGCTGACCCCCGATTCGTCGCGCTTTTGGCCCCTGGACGGCTATCGGGCCGGCAAGACGCCGGACAGCTTCGACAAACAGTTCGTGCGCGATTACCTAGTCAACCTACCCTGGGATATGAAATCGCCGCCGCCGGAACTGCCGCCGGATATCGTCAAGAAAACCCAAGACAAGTACAACGAAGCGCTGCGCCGGCTGACAGCGTAGCGCCGCCGACTCATCTTGGCCGGCGTTGGCATTGGCGCAATACGCGTTCGACAACGCGGCGCGCCTTAAGCAGATCGCAGTCGTACGGGATATGAATGAAGCCAAAGGGAAGCTTTAATTTTTTTCGCGCGATCTCCTCCAACAGGATGAACATCGAATAGTTGCAGACATAATCGCCGGCATCTGTTGACCGGCCAATCGATCGGCCCGGCTTGAGCGCCAAGGTCGTCTGTAGAGTCTTCGGGGCTGTGACTTTGATCGGTCGCAGCGCGCTAGTTGGCCTCGACCGCCGACAATTCTTCGCCCGTACTTCCCCTTCAATTCGCTTGCGGCTGCTTTGGCCGAGACCCACGATGACATCGGGCTTATGCCGGCGTAACGCGCCGACGAACTGGCCGCGCTGAAAGCTTACCGGAAAAATTATTTTGCGAAGATCGTTTCGCGCCGGCAATGATTTGATGATTTTCGCGGTGATGTTATCGCGAAACTCGCGGTAGGGTCCGAAACCGTAGAGCAGAACACGCATGCGCGGGATCGATTCAGGGAAACAGACCGGCGACGGTGCTTTTTCCTAGCAACATCAACGCGCCGCCGAGAATCACGAGTAACACGGCGGTGCGCAACTCCGACGACGCGCCGGCCGAGACTTGAGTAAGATCTTCCGGCGGCGGCGTGCCGTGACGCAGCCTCCGGAATTGCCGCTTGACGATGGAAAGAACTCCGAGTCCGGTAGCGATGGCGCCGTCGACCACCATCATATTAGGATTGAGATGCCATTGAACGTCAAGCAGGAGACCGATACCGCCTAGAGCAAAAAAAACAAATACGCCACGACCATCGATAACGCGCGATTTCGCTTGTGTGGCCATAACCCGTTGCTAACTTCCCTGCCGCCAAGCGGCGGCGCCCGCTTAGTCTTTCGCCGCGGCGCGTATTATCGCGCCGCTCTCCCCCCCCGAACCAACTTCGTGATAAATCTGCGCCCCGGTGTTTTTGAACTCTTCCGCCTTCTGTTGCATTCCGGCCGCCAGCGCCGCTTGCTCTTCGACGCCAATCTGCGCCGCGTAGTCGCGCACGTCCTGGGTAATTTTCATCGAGCAGAAGTGCGGCCCGCACATGGAACAGAAATGCGCCACCTTGGCGCCCTGAGCCGGCAGCGTTTCGTCGTGAAATTCCCGCGCGGTTTCGGGATCGAGACTGAGATTGAACTGATCCTCCCAACGGAACTCGAAGCGCGCCGCGCTCAGCGCGTTATCGCGCTCCTGGGCGCCCGGATGGCCCTTGGCTAAGTCCGCCGCATGGGCGGCGATCTTGTAGGCGATGACGCCGTCCTTGACGTCCTTCTTATCGGGCAGGCCGAGATGCTCCTTGGGCGTCACGTAGCAAAGCATCGCCGTGCCGTACCAGCCGATCATCGCCGCGCCGATGGCGCTGGTGATGTGATCGTAGCCCGGCGCGATGTCGGTGGTCAGCGGACCGAGGGTGTAAAACGGCGCTTCATGACAAACTTCCAACTGCTTGGTCATGTTCTCGTGGATCATGTGCATCGGCACATGGCCCGGCCCTTCGATCATCACCTGCACGTCATGCTTCCAAGCGATTTCCGTCAACTCGCCGAGGGTTTCCAATTCGGCGAATTGCGCTTCGTCGTTGGCGTCGGCGATGGAGCCCGGACGTAATCCGTCGCCGAGCGAAAATGCAATGTCGTAAGCCTTCATGATCTCGCAAATATCTTCAAAATGGGTATAGAGAAAACTTTCCTTGTGATGGGCCAGACACCACTTGGCCATGATCGAGCCGCCGCGGGAAACGATGCCGGTGAGACGCTTGGCGGTCAGCGGCACATAACGCAGCAACACACCGGCATGGATGGTGAAATAAGAGACGCCCTGCTCGGCTTGTTCGATCAAAGTATCGCGGAACATTTCCCAGGTCAGATCTTCGGCTTTGCCGTCGACTTTTTCCAACGCCTGATAGATCGGCACCGTACCGATGGGCACCGGCGAGTTGCGCAAAATCCATTCACGGGTTTCATGAATGTCCAAGCCGGTGGACAAATCCATCACCGTGTCGCCACCCCAACGGGTGGCCCAGATCATCTTCTCGACTTCTTCCTCGATGGACGAGGCGACCGCTGAATTGCCGATGTTGGCGTTGATCTTGACGAGAAAGTTGCGGCCGATGATCATCGGTTCGCTTTCCGGGTGATTGATGTTCGAAGGAATGATCGCTCGGCCGCGGGCGACTTCGTCGCGCACGAACTCAGGCGTGACGAATTTGGGAATCGCCGCGCTAAAACTATAACCGGCATGGGTGCGCGCATTCGCCACCGCGCTCTTTTCAAAGGCCTGCTGCCTGCCGAGGTTCTCGCGGATCGCGACGTATTCCATCTCCGGCGTAACGATGCCTTTTTTGGCGTAATGCATCTGCGACACATTGGCGCCGGGCTTGGCGCGCAAGATCGGCCGGCGCGCCGAGTCGGGGAAACGCTCGGTCTGGGGCGCCGAGGCTTTGCCATTTTTCTTCGCCACCGGTTGGTAGCTGGCACCGGCCAGCTCTTCGACGTCGCCACGAGCGCGAATCCAATTCGCGCGCAGCGGCTTCAACCCTTGGCGAATGTCGGTCTTGGCGCTCGGATCGGTGTAAGGGCCCGATGTATCATAAATCATCAACGGTACGTTGGCCGCGGCGTGACTGCCATTACTGTTGCCGTTGCCAGGATGGTCGCTCGACGACAAAGTCACCGCGCGCATCGCCACGCTAACTTCGGGATGGTCATGGCTGTGAACATAAACTTTGTCTGACGCCGGCAATGGTTTGTCGGTAATCAGACTCGGCTGGGTATCGTTTTGAGTCTCAGAATTTGACATGGGATTCCCTCCTTCGGGTTCGACTTGGCAAGCGCCGGCGTGGGTCACACGTGACGGTAAGGTTTAACGTATTGGTCGTACAGGCCGGCTTTACCCTTCTCGGCCAGTTCCTTGGAACGTTCCATCAACACTTCTTTGGTCTCGACGAAAGCTTGGCGATTAAAACCAAGATTGCCCGGATGGGTTCCTGAATCCATCCGGATCGCGTCGCAGGGACAAGCTTCGACGCAGAAGCCGCAGTAGACACAGCGGAGCGTATCGATGTCGTAGCGGATCGGAAATTTCTCCACCGACTTGTCGGAGTATTCCCCCGCTTCGATGTGAATGCATTCCGCTGGACAAGCCGTGGCACAGAGAAAGCAAGCGGTGCACTGCACCGTGTCGTCTGGTTTAAGCGTCAGTCGATGGCGGCCGCGATAGGTATCGGGATAGATCCAGCGCTCCTCGGGATATTGCACCGTGATCGACGCCGACTTTTCTTTAGCGAGACCGAACTTTTGTAAACTATGAACCGCAAGGTTGCGCCAAAAACGATAGCCAGTGACCAACAGGCCGCGGCAAACCTCGGGGAAATATATGCGTTCCCAGAGCGACATTTCTTCGATACGTTTCATCAACCGTCCCTTAAAATATTATTGAAGGAAGCGTCCCTCGGAGAGACCCGTTCAATTGCGCAATTCCATTGTATCATCTTCAGCTTATAGACGAATAGGACGAGTTGTCAAGGAAATGGAACCAAACCTAAACGCCACTTTTAAAAAGATTATTCGCTGTCGTACTGAAGCAATGAAAATACTCGGTGCGGCGCCAGTTTTTGCCGCCCGCCGAGAAAGCCAAGTTCGATCACGAAGGCACATTCGACCACCGTGCCGCCAAGTTTTTCGACGAGTTCGGCAGTCGCCTTGGCGGTGCCGCCGGTGGCGATCAGATCGTCGGCAACGATCACCCGCGCTTTGGGCGCGATGCCGTCGACGTGAATCTCCAACGTGTCCTTGCCGTACTCCAATTCGTAGCTGGCGCTATGCGTATCGAACGGCAACTTGCCCGGTTTACGCACGACACTAAATCCCGCGCCCAATTTGTAAGCCAACGCCGAACCAAAAATAAAGCCGCGCGACTCGATGCCCAATACCGTATCGATCTTCTCGCCGCGATAGCGCTCGGCGAACAGGTCGATGGTCTTAGCGAACAACGGCCCGTTGGCGAGCAACGGCATGATGTCTTTAAAAACAATTCCAGCCTTGGGAAAGTCCGGAATATCGCGAATCGCGTTACGGATGTTGGTGATATCGTCAGCCATCTCTCTCCCTTCCGAAATATCTGAAATCTGTAATTTGTAATCTGAGATTCCTCGCGCAGCGAGGACTAACTCCAAACCTGCCGCGCCGTCTCGACAACCAATTCGAGTTTTCTTTTCTGATCGTCGGCGGAAATCAAATTGCCGACCACGTCGGAGGAAAAGCCGCATTGCGGGCTAATCGCGATCTGATCGAGCGGCGCGTACTTGGCCGCCAGATCGATGCGCCGCTTGAGTTCGTCGATGCTTTCGAGGGCGGCGACTTTAGTGCTGACCAGGCCCAAGACGATCACCTTGCCCTTGGGTAGAAAGCGCAACGGTTCGAAACCGCCCGCCCGCGGTGAATCGTATTCGAACAGAAAACGGTCGTAATTCAATTCATTGAGCAAGCGTTCGGCGATTTCGTCATAAGTGCCTTCGCGATGCCACATACTGCGCTGATTGCCGCGGCAAAGATGAATGCCGAAGGTCACGTCATCGAAACCGGCCAGCATCGCATTGTCCGCTTTTAAGGATCGGCTGAAATTTTCATTAGGATCTTCGCCGCGAGCGCGCATCGCCGCCAAGGACGGCGGATCGACATAGGCGGTGTAACCTGGCGCATCGATTTGCACATAGCGGCACCCGGAGTCGACCAGACCGGAAATGATTTGGCGCTCGACTTTGACGACATCGGCGACAAACTCGTCGAGGCCGGAATAGACCGACAAGGATTTCTGCCAATCGAAGCGCTGAGAAATGCGGTCCGGGCCGATGAGCGCGACTTTGCCGGGACGGTTCGCCACTGAGTCGAGAAAAGCATACTCCTGCGCCGGCACGTTGCGCGCCAGACCGATCTTTTCCAAAACCGGACGGCGTTGCGCCACGGCGGTGCCCTTCTGCTCGCCGCCGTCGGGAATTTCCCAGCGTTGCAACGGACTGCTACCGTCGACCCGTTTCTCGTAGAAGTGCAGACTCGGCTTGCCGGCGTCGTAGCCCGACACCGACTCGCCAAAACTGTCTTGAAAATTGAGCCGGCGGTACTCGCCGTCGGTAACCACCGAAAGACCGATTTCTTCTTGCAGCTTCACCGTGTCGCGAATCAATCGGTCCTCGATCTGTTGCAACCCCTCGAGGCTCAACTTGCCTCCGTCGTAGCTCACCCTGGCGGTTTTCAACTCCGCCGGGCGGAGCAGACTGCCGACCACATCGTTTCTAATTTTCGCCAATTCTTTCATCGCTTCACATCCTAACTTTTCGGCGTGACAATATCGGATGCCGGAACGCAGCACAACTGCGGCAGATAGCGCAGCGGATCCTGGGCCGCGTTGTTCTTGCGAATTTCAAAATGCAGATGCGGCCCGGTGGTGCGCCCGGTGCTGCCGACCTTGGCGATCACTTCACCGCGTCCAACCTGTTGTCCCTCGCGTACTAGATTGACTTGGTTGTGGGCATACACCGAGGCCAGACCGCCGGCGTGACGGATGATCACGATATTGCCGTAGCCGCGCAGCTGATCGGCATAAACCACTTCGCCGCGCTCCACCGCGGCAATCGGCGTGCCCTCTCCCGCCGCGATGTCCACGCCGTCGTGAAAACTCAATCCGCGCGCGCCAAAGTTCGAATTGATCGAGCCGCTCACCGGCCAGAGCAAGCCATCTCCCACCGGCTCCACCGGCACGGGAACGTTGCGGGCGACCGCCGGCGGGTCGCTGGGAGTAATCATCTCCACCGGCAATTGCCGGGTCGCGCCGGGAACAAAAATCGCCTGGCCGACGCGAATCTGACTGGGATCGCGCAAATGATTTAAACGCGCCAACTCTTCGAACGACACGTCATAGGCCTTGCCGATGCGAAACAGATTTTCGCCGGCTTTGACGATGTGATGGATGCCGTCAGCTCTTTTTACCACGGCAGGCGGCCGCTGCGCTGTGCGCCACGAGCAACCGGCCAGCGAGATCATTAAGAACGTGATAGCAATGAAACGAAATTGCATGGAGCTTTTCGCAGCACGCCCGGTAAATTGTCAGCTCACTCGCGCCAACCGTACTTGCCGAGCAGCTTGACGAACTTGCATTCGCCCAGCTGCTCCTGTTTGAAACTGGTCCGGGTACGCGTCATGCGAATCAAGACTTGCGCCTGCTCGTCGCCGATGGGAATCACCAAGCGGCCGCCCACCGACAGCTGATCGAGCAGCGGCCGCGGCGCCTTGGGCGCGCCGGCCGTAACGATGATCGCGTCATAGGGCGCATGCTCGGACCAACCGATGGTGCCGTCGCCGACGTGGAGCGCGATGTTTTGATACTCCAAGCGATCGAGCAACGCCCGCGCTTTTAGCGATAGGGCGCGAATTTTTTCCACGGAAAAAACATTGAAGCAAAGCTCGGCGAGCAGCGCGGTCTGATAAGCCGAGCCGGTGCCGATCTCCAAAACTTTTTCCGACCCGGTCAAGGCCAAGGTCTCGCTCATGCGCGCCGCCATGTAAGGCTGCGACAGCGTCTGCTTGTCGCCGATCGGCAGCGCGCTGTCGTCGTAGGCGCGATTGACGATCCCGGCATCGACAAACAGATGGCGGGGAATCTTGCGCATCGCCGCCAGCACGCGGGCGTCGGCGATACCGCGGGCAACCAGCTGCTCCTGGACCATCCGCTCTCGGGCCCAGGCAAAATCATGGGAGATAGTTTCGGGTGATTTCACTTTTGCCGACAACCGCGCGGAAGGTTGGAACTCATCAGGCGAATAATTGCATCTAATCTAATCAACGCCAGTCGAATGTAGCACGAAACTGGAAAACCTTTCTACAATCGAGCCGGGTCAAGCGCGGACGGGGGTGATCGCTACCGGCCGAAGGCCAGCACTTGCTTGCGCTGTTGCTCGTCACGGATCGCGGCGCCGAAAACCGTTTCAAAATATTTTTCTTTGACCAGCTGGTCAACCAAACTGTTATCGATCATCTTGCCGAAGTCGGCGCCTTTTAGTTCCTGGGCTTGGCGCTCCACCACCGCATCGATGGAACCTTTGAGAACATAGGGAATCGGCTCCAGCACCCGGGCCTTATTGAATAATTCGTAAACCCGGTTGGCATCGTCGAGGTTACTGATGCCACCGAACTTGATCATTGTCGCGGCGGCGAACGGCTTATCGTCGTAGAACCGTTTGATCGCTTCAGCGTGGGCTTTGATGAACGCCAACACGGTCGGACGTTCTTTGCCGAGCGCGTCGCGGCGAAACAGATAATAGGTCGATACGTAAATGTCTTCGTGATCCAACAACACCGCCAGCACCGGCAAACCCGCCGACTGCAAGCGAAAGTACGCCGGCGCGGTGATCAGAGCGGCATCGACCAGACCGCTTTGCAGCGCCGCGGCGCGGGTCGCCGCGTCCACGCCGATCGACACCCACTGAACATCGCGCGGCGCGATGCCGTACTTACGCAGCAAGCTAACCGCCATGTGATAGGGCGGATCGCCAACCCGGCCGATGCCAATTTTTTTACCTGCCAATTGCTTCATGTCAGTGGCGGTTTTGGATCCAATCATGGCGAAGGAACCCTTGTTCAAGAAACCGCCGAGAATCACCAGCGAAGAATCCTTCGCCGCGGCGAGCAAAGCGGGATCGCTACCCGCTGAAGTCATCGCCGCCTGACCGGTGATCACCGCGACGATGGGCGACGGGTGCACCGCGTATACCAGCTCGACATCGAGGCCATACTTGGCATATAGGCGCGCCTCTTTGGCGATCCACAACGGCCACGACGCGCCGCTGCGGGCGCCGACCATCGCCACGGTCTTTTGTAACGGCTGGGCCGACACAGAAGTAGCGGGCGTTATGGAAACGGCGATGGCAATCGCCAGGCCAGCCAAGCGTCGAAGTAAACTAGCCATCGTTGGGGCCTAATCCTGCGAATATTTCCCGCCAGTCCGCGCCCGCCGGTAAGACACCTTTTAGCGACCGCAACCGTGAAAAATCGTTCGCCCGCGGATCATAAATGACGTGCGGCGGTGCTTTTCCTGCGCGCACCGAGTTCACTGCACCGAGCAGCGTCCCGCGCAAGGCGATGATGGTTTTATCGCTATAGCCGAGATGCTCTTTCGATCGGTCGAAGATTGCACCCATGCTCTCGGTCGCGCAGCCGTCTTGTTCGGCGGGATTGACGGCTTCAATTCCTGAATAGAGAAGCGTCCGCTGGTGCTCGCGGTCGATCAGATAGTCGTTGTGCAAGTTGCGCTTGCGTCGGTAGTCGGTCTCAACCCAACTGCGCAAACTTTTTCGTTCAGCGTCATCGAACGGCTGCTTGCGCATGTTCAAAATATAAAGCCAGCTCGAGCCGTCGTCGATCGGCACCCAAAAGCGAAAACCGCGCAGGTCGTCTTCATCGAACTTGGCGGTCGGCGGACCGGGCACGATACTGAAGGACGGCATGATGTACGGACTTGTGCGCACATAAATCTGCGTGGCGCCGAATTTGCGGATCGAGATCGCGCGCATGCCGTAGTCGGTAGCCTCGGCTTCCAAGGTCGGCGCGCCGTCGCGCTTCAAGCGCTCGGCGTTTTGAATATTGTTGTTGTGCAAGAACGAAATATGGGCCGAGTCGAAATCCCCTTCAATGCCTTGAAGATAATTGCATTGGAGCAAAGATTTCACTGGAAACAATTGGCCCAGCGTCAAATCGGCCCACTCGTAACGCGGCAGCACCGGCAGTTTCTCCGCTGGCCCCATATAGCTAAAAATCATCCCGGCGATTTCTTGGCATGGGTAGGCGGTATGGTGAAGCTTGCCGCGAAAGTCGCTGCCCGCCGGCTCGGCGGGGGTTTCCAAGACATTGCCCTGCGCGTCGTACTTCCAACCGTGATAAATGCAGCGCAAACCACATTCCTCGTTACGGCCAAAGAACAACGAGGTGCCGCGATGGGCGCAGCGCTCGCCGAGCAAGCCAACCCGGCCCAAAGAATCGCGAAAGGCGACCAAATCTTCGCCGAGCAATCTGACCCGCACCGGCGGGCAGTCGGGCGCTGGAATTTCCTCCGACAACAACGCCGGGATCCAATAACAACGCATCAACCGCCCCATCGCGGTGCCCGGTCCAACGCGGGTTAGTCGTTCATTCTCCTCGCGCGAAAGCATCGGTACTCCTAATTTCCAACTGACAACCGATCGCCGACTCCTGCCAACTATTTCAAATTGAACACCGCTTTGGCGTTGTCGCAGAATATTTTCTGCTTATCCGCCGCGCTGACGGTTTCAATGTTCTCCAGCATCGGCTTGACGTTGTCCATCGAGCGGCCGGTGGCGGGATCGACCGACGAACCGGTGCCCGGACATTCGGTGCCGAACAGGCAGCGGTCGGCGCCGACGGTTTTGATCAACAAGCGCAGGGCGTCTTCGGTGTAAAGCACGGTGTCGAAGTAGAGTTTGCGCAAGCCGTCGGAAAAACGCGCGCCGGTGCCGCGGCGCAGCGACGGCGCTTCGAAGCGGCCGAGCTGATAGGGGATCGCGCCGCCGCCGTGGCTGACGATGATTTTCAGTTTGGGAAAATCTTGGAACACCGTCGAGTTCACCAAGCCGAACACCGCGATGGTCTCTTCGTTGATGAAGTGAACGGAATAAGGACTGCGCTCCGATCGTGAGCCAGTGCCGTGCAAATGCGCGGGCACGTCCAACTCGCAAAGTTTTTCGTAAAGTGGATACCAGTAGCGATCGCCTAGCGCCGGCGCTTCTTGGCCGCCGTTTTCGTAGGGATAGGGATTGAGTAGACAACCGACGAAGCCCAACTTAACGCACCGTTCAAGCTCGGCCAAAACATTTTGAATCGGCTCCCCCGCCGCCTGGGGCAAGGCGCAGACGCCGAGAAACGTGCCGGGGAACAGCTTCATCTGGCGGGCGATGATGTTGTTGCACTCTTCGGCGAACCAGTGCACCAAGCGCGCCGGCTTCTCCGATTACATCAACTGAAACGGCCGCGGCGAGATCAATTGCAAGTCCGTGCCGTGGTCTTTCAAATAATCGAGATGGCCCTTGGCCCAATTCTCTTTGCGGTTCGCCGCGGCGCGGATCTAGTCGTCGGAAACGTTGACGCCGCCACGGCCGTGGGAGCCGCGCGCCGATAGTATATTTGCCTTGTAAGCCCACAACTCGGTGGGCGCCGATACATGTCCGTGCACGTCAATAATCATAAATCATATTGCTTCTCCCTTGCCCAATCTATTTATCTTTGAACAGGCGCCGAAGCAAGTAGAAATTGGCGCCGCTGCCGGTTAAGATGCCGGCCAGAATTGGAACGCTGGGGGTCAGACTTTTATATCTCGACTTTCTTGTTCAACCGATTGATCTCCCGTCGAAGCATTTCGTCCTTGGCGATGCGCTCGGCGAGTCGTCCGATCAATGTCCCCACCGTGGCGGCATCCCGTCCAAAATATCTCGCCACTTCGCCGAGTGCGTATCCCTGG
>SHYW01000090.1 GCA_009692615.1 Deltaproteobacteria bacterium
GCGGCCTCAACCACGGTGATCTCGCTGCGATATACTCGTTGAATTACGTCTAGTCGTTTCTCGTCTTTCATTGTCAGGGTTGTCATCCTTCCACCCTGACATAATTACGTTGCCGTTAACCCCTGACATAATCACTTTGCTACAACAGCGTCATAGACAAACGCTTACTATATTGCTACGATACAATATATGGGTGCCACTCCCATCGCCCGAGCCAAGGAAGTGCGCGATGACGGCGCCATTGTTGAAATTGTGATCTGGGAGCTTAGCGAGCCATTGCAGCCGTGCACGCATCGCTACAAGTACCGCTTGTACTTCGGTGCGAACGGCATTAGCCGGGTGCGATACGACAACGAACTCGGCAAGGGCGATCATCGGCACATTGAGAATGCAGAACTGGACTACGCCTTTACATCGGTCGAACAACTTCTCGAAGACTTCAGAGTTGACGTAGAACGCTGGGAGGAATCATGAAAGCCATCATCGAGGTTTCCGGCAAAGGTACGGTCTTTCGTACCGCTGCAACTCAGGTCACCGCGGCTCGCAAAGGCCGCACTCCTGACTTTCGGCTCAGCTTTGAGTCGGCACGCTCACTGTTCGCAGAACTCACACCTGCGCGCCTCGATCTTTTAGACACGCTCCGCCGAATTGGTCCTTGTAGCGTTTATGCACTTGCCAAATCCGCAGAACGCAACTATTCGAATGTGCACACTGATGTCGCGCGAATGGAAGAACTCGGATTGATCGAACGCACGGAGGGCAACGAAGTATCGGTGCCCTACGAATCAGTTGAAATTATCCTGCCCCTGGCCCGCACAGTGGCATAGCCAAAGGGGCCGAACCCTTCATTCCACCGGACGCCCTTCGGGCGCCGGTGAATTCAGAATTCCGGGGACACAATATGACCCTTCAATCGATCTGTTGTGAGAGATTAATAAGAAGGGGCAAGGCATTGAAGTAAATGCTTAACGCATTCCAACCTCACCCTAGACGCGAACCAGGATAGTAATTACGGTTCCAGAAATCGATCTCAATGAAATTATTTTGAGAGGTCTTCAGGCGTATTTCTTTCGAAAAGGTCTGGCCTCCCAGCGTAGCGTCACGCTCCAGGTAACTCTCGTTCGCTTCATTCTCACTTCCACAGCTTCTGAATAAACCCTTCCTTCTCCAGCTCGGCGAAAAATCGCCCGTCGATAAACTGCTCCGGCTTGAGGCTGGCGACGCGCGGATCGCTTTCGGCCATTTGGTCGAGGACGGTCTTCAAGGATTCCGGCGATGGCCGCGGGATGCGCGGGATGTTTTGCAAGATATACATGTCGTAGAGTTCGTTGAACATCGCCGCGTCGCTGCTGCGCAGGTACTTCATCATAATCTTGATCGTCGGTGCGCGCTGAGTTTTGCCGTAGTGCACACCGTCGACGAAGCCGCGGATGAATTTGCGCACGGTATTTTCGTTGCGCTTGATGTAACTGCGCGTGGTGATCACCGACGAGGTTGGAAAGTTAATCCCCATTTTGGCGATGTCGGCCAGCTCGCGGAAACCCTCCTTGCGGCCGATGATCGCCAGCTCGGCGTTGATCACCGCGGCGTCGAGCACGCCGGCGCGCAGGGCGTTGTAAACATCGGTCACGCCGCCCATTTGGAGCACGGTGAAATCGCGCTGGCGCTTGATCGGCCACTGCTCTTCGACGTAGCGCAGACCGAAGTCGGTGGCCGAGCCGAAGCGCGACACGCCGATCTTTTTGCCCTTTAAATCTTCCACGCGGCGAATTTCCGGGCGCGCCATGACGACGAAAGTCATCACGTTCATCGAGCTGGCGATGACCACCAGATCGCCGCCGGCGAGATTGGAATTGATCACCGCGCCGCCGGTGAAAACGCCGATCGGCACTTCGCCCGATTGGACAACTTGCGCGGCGCGGCGGCCGCCGGCGACATAGAGCAACTCGACGTCCAAACCGTATTTGCGAAAGATGCCGGCTTCATAGGGCACCCAGAACGACGCTTGCGAACCGCCGATGGCGCTGTAGGTCAAGCGCAGTTTTTCCAGCGGCGTTTGCGCATCGCTATTGTCAGCAGCAGCGAAGTAAGCAAAAATGCCGGCAGCCAGAATGAAAGTGAATCGTCTCATGATTTCCTCGATAGTTTAATCAACGCACCGAAATAATCGGTAGTTTCAATCAACTCGGCATTTCGCGATCGGGGTATGAACCCCGCTCGCGACCAAAGGGGATGCTCGCCCCCTTTGGAAACCCCATTTAGTTGTGCCCGCCGCAAGCAGCGGGGAATATTAGATTCAAACAAATCGTCGATGTAGGGGCAGACTCCTGTGCCTGCCCTCCGAACGGACGACCACGGGGGGTCGCCCCTACATGAAATTTCGAATTGAAAAACTACCGAACCATCGATTTCGGCCGTCGAGCGCGCTATTTTTGCCGCGCGGCAACGGCGCGCGACAAGACGCTCTCCAGCGGCTCGTCAGCCAACGACTCCAAGCGATGATCAGCGTGGTCCAACGGCAAGCGGCAAGTCACCGGATTGGGCACGGCGACGCAAAAAATTCCCGCGGCCCGCGCCGCAGTCACGCCGTTGGGCGAATCTTCGAACGCCACGGCTTCTTCGGGCGCGACACCCAATTCATCGAGCACCGCGCGATAAGGACCGGGCTCGGGTTTGTGCGTCTCAGTGTCTTCGAAACATTTGGTCGTGTGAAAGTAGCGCAGCAGATCCAAGCGCGCCAAGTGGCCGCGCACATGACCGGCGGAAGAACTCGACGCCAAGCCGATTTTCATGCCGAGATCCGAAGCGCGCGTTAAGTAATCGTGCACGCCCGGCAACACCGGCTGTGCCTCGGTCAACGCGATCACTCGGGCGCGCCGCTCCTGGCGCAGGGCGGCGATGTCGACGGCGGGATTAATGTTCTGCTGAAAATAACTGTACAGATCGAAATGGGTGCGTGGCCGGCCGACTAAATCGGCCCACAGATCCAAACCGAGTTCCCGCCCATGCTCGGCAAAAACTTCCTGCCAAACTTGCAGCTCGGGCGATTCGCTGTCGATAATCACGCCATCAAAATCAAAAACCAAAGCCTTAATCATTGCACCCACGTCCGAATCCACGAACACGAACCACGATCACGCCTTCTTCCTCGCCGCCACGCGCTCGACCAAATCGCCAAAGGTTGTCTCGGGATCGCACTGGACATCGAAGGCGATGACGAAAAGCGTGATCAAGTCCTTGGCCTGAATGCGGTCCGGAGACCAGGCCGCGATCTCGCTCAGGTTATGCTCGGGCTTGAGCTGCTTGATTTTCATGCCGACGATTTCGGCCAAACCGGCGGCGAGCTGCTGCGCCACGTCGCGATAGGGCGGCGGAAAATCCAAGCGCACGAAAGCGACTTCCAAGGCCCAGTCGATGCCCTGGCGTGCGGGCTGGAAAATCAGCCGGCCAATGGTCATCACCAACAAAATCGCCGCGAGCAGTATATATAACGGCGCAGTCATCGTGATCGTAACAAAGTTAATCAACCGTCAATCATCAGCACGGCGCGGTAGCGCAACTGATTCTTACGTAGCCGTTCGAGCGCCAGGTTGGCGTCCTTCATGGCAAAACATTCGACCAGCGGCGCGATCTTATGCTCGGCGGAAAATTTTAACATCGCCGCCAACTCAGCGTTGGAACCGATTGCACTACCGCCGATACTCTTCTGCGCTTCAATCAACGGAAAGATCGGCAGCCGCAGCTCACCCGGCGCCGCGCCGACGATACAAAGATGGCCGTTGGGCTTGAGCAAGTCTAGATAATCGGGCCATGGCAAGTCCGCCGACACGGTCGATAAGATGAAATCGCAACTGCTCGCTTCGGCGCCGAACGCTCCGGGCACACTAGTATCGACAAATCGGTCAGCGCCAAAGCCGCGGGCTTCCACTTGCTTATTCGCCGATGTCGAAAATGCCGTCACCGAGTAGCCCATCGCCCTGGCGAATTGGAGCGCCAAGTGGCCGAGACCGCCGAGACCGATGATGCCGACGCGAGCATTTCCCTTGAGCCGCTGCCGCTGCATCGGCGCAAACACGGTGATGCCGGCGCAGAGCAACGGCGCGGCAAGCTCTGACTTCAAAGCGTCGGGAAGCGCCAGCGCGAAGCGCGCGTCGACGATCACCGCCGATGCGTATCCGCCATGCCGTCCCACGCAAGTCGGTTGCCCTTGCCGGCAAAGATTTTCATTGCCGGCCAAACACTGCTCGCAGTTCATGCACGAACCGGCGAGCCAGCCGACGCCGGCACGTTGACCGACGCTGAGATGACTGACGGCGGCGCCGATGCGCGTAACCACGCCAACGATCTCATGACCCGGCACCAACGGATAGGACGACACGCCCCAATCATCATCGATCAAATGCAAATCCGAGTGACACATGCCGCAGTGGGAAATCGCAATCTCGATTTCCAACGGCCCGAAAGAATTGGCGGCAAACTGATAAGGCTCTAAAGGCGCGCCGGCGCGCGGCGCCGCGTAGGCGTTAATCATGCACTCTTACGTAGCAGGATGACGCGCAGGGCTCAAGTTTTATTGGCTCACGCACTAATTCAGCCATCGCCAAACCGTCGGCGTCGGGCGCTTGGCTCAACGCCGCGACCACGCCGGCACGGTCGATTTCGGAACGGTTCTGACTAGCTTTCCATTTACCGATTAGTTTGGTGAGCGGAATCTCGATGCCGACGATCGCTTGCAGTTGTTTCTCGATAAAAGGCTCAGGCGCATCGCTGACGCGCCATGGTTGTGCTTGCGCCGCTTCGAATCGCGCCGTCAGCCGGCCCACCAAAGCGCGCAGCCAAGCCACGTCGTCGATAATACGCAGCGGTCCGGAAGCGTGAACGACGACGTAATTATACGTCGGCACCACCTCCCCGGTAGTATTTTTCGTCGGATACCAAGACGGCGAGATGTAAGCTTCGGGACCGTGAAAAATCGCCAGGCGTCCACCGACCGGGAGAAATCGCGCCACAGCGGATTGGCCCGCGCAACATGCGCGCGCAGCGTGCCGAAGGGTGCGGCATCGAGGGCAAGCTCGAAGGGAAAGTGATTGGCGTTGAGCCCGGCCGATCCAAGCGTAATCAAAGTCGCCAGCGGCCGCTCATGAATTAGCCGTTGGAGAACTTCTAACTTTGGCTGGTTAAAATGTTCGGGCAGATACATAGACGTTTGATGACGATTACAGCCCAAGCGCCCGCAGGTCCAATTTGCCATTGCGCATGGGTGGGCACCAAAAGTAGCTGCCGGAAACCGGTTTGGTAAATTTGAACAGCGCGTCGGTGATGCCGTCCTCGGCGCCGACCATGCGCTTGAGTTGCGCTTCGAAGGCGTCGAACGATTTTCCGAAGGCGACGAAGTTCAAGCCGCCGCGGATGCCGTCGGCCCAGGGCATGGAGCGGCGCAGAATAAACGCCTCGGGTGAAAAGCTTTCCTGGGCCGTCCGCTTCACATGCGCTGAAGCCGGAGCCCCGGAAAGTTCTTTGTTGTCGCTCTTGCGCCGGCCGACGGCGTTGTCCTGTTCTTTGCTCGGCATCGCTTCGAAGCGCGCGAAATCATGCACCCACTGCTGCACCGCGACGAAACTCGCGCCATCGAGACCGGCGCCCTGCCCGCGCACCATCGCGGCGGCGGCCGCCTTCGCTCCTTTGGGATTCTCGGTGCCATCGACATAGCCGGTTAAATCGCGTCCGGTATCGTACTGAAAAGAATCTATGATGGAATCTAAACTGAAAGCCAGGGAGAGCGTCTCGACAACCATTCGCGACAAGTGCAACAAAGCGCCGCAGAGGTCGATGGCAATATCAAGCCGGCACCAAAGTTAGTCGGAAATGTCCGCAAACCATCGATACACCCGCGCACAGCGACAACCGTAGGCTGACCGATCCCCACCACAACCGACTCGCCATCCGCGACACCGGCCAATTGCTGCAAAATGTTTTTCGGTTGAGCTCCAGCCTTAAGCGAGAAGGTCAGGTAACGCGCCAGTTTCGGCACTGGCGCCAAAATTCCCGGTTGCATATTCGTCATAGTTACTCCTAGTCGTCGCAGACGAGATGATGAGGCGATTTTTCCGCGCGGAATCGGCGCCGTCAAGTATTCCGACGGGAAATTTTTGCAGGATTTAGATCGATCGGCGCGGTGGTGAAGCACCTACACATTCAGCCCCGACCGCGAACACGATCACGTTCCTACCAGCGTCCGCGACCGGGACCGTAGGAGCGCTGCCGGCCGGCGCGGCTGCCGAAGGTCGGCTTGGGATTGGGATCGAGCAAGCGGCAATAGGAGTAATTGAAATCGTCGAGCTTCACGCGCGGAATTTTTTGGCCGATGAAGTGCTCGATGCTGGCCACTTCCTGAATATCTTCGGCGGTCATGATGGTAAAAGCATCGCCGACACTCTGGGCGCGGCCGGTGCGGCCGATGCGATGGACATAATCTTCGGGATGATGCGGCACGTCGAAATTGATCACATGACTGATTTGTTCGACATCGATGCCGCGGGCGGCGATGTCGGTGGCGACCATCACTTCGTAGCGGCCGTTGCGAAAACCGCTGAGCGCCTGTTCGCGCTCGCGTTGGGTGCGGTTGGAATGAAGCACGGCGACTGAGTGGCCTTGAGTCTGCAAATTGCGCGCGACCCGGTCGGCGCCGTTCTTGGTTCGGCAAAAAATCAAAACTTGATCGTAATCGGTGCGGCGCAAAAGTTCTTCGAGCAACGCTTGCTTTTGGCCGATATCGACCGGATAAAGCGCATGGGTGACGGTCTCGGCGGGCATCCGGCGCTGGCCGATCTCGATGGTTTCGGGGTCGCGCAGCGCCCAGCGGCAGAGCTGTTCAATCTCCGGCGGCACCGTCGCCGAAAACAACATGGTCTGGCGCGTCTTGGGGCACTTGTCGATGATCTTGCGCACGTCGGGCATGAAGCCCATGTCCAACATACGGTCGGCTTCGTCCAATACTAAATTTTCAATATCGCTTAGGCGCACCGTGCGGCGCTGCATCTGATCCAACAGCCGGCCCGGCGTGGCGACCAAGATATCGACGCCTTGACGCAGCGCTTGATCTTGCTTGCCGTAACCCGTGCCGCCGAACAAAACCACCGTTCGCAGATCGGTGAAGCGCGCGTAATCGCGAATCGCGGTTTCGACTTGAGCGGCTAACTCGCGGGTCGGTTCGAGGATCAGCGCGCGCAGCTTGCCGTGCGGTCCGAGGCGGGAAATCAGCGGCAGCGCGAACGCGGCGGTCTTACCGGTGCCGGTTTGCGCCGAACCGATCAGGTCGCGGCCTTCGAGAATCATCGGAATCGCGCGCAACTGAATCGGCGTCGGATCGGTGTAACCCGCCGCGCGCACGCCTTCCAATACTTTGGGGGAAAGTCCTAATGTAGAGAATGACACCGATGATTATTGTCACAACCGGCGCTGCTTCTCAATGCTCCGGCCGCGATTAGCACAATGACAGAACGGTCTGCTTGGAGTCAGCACAGTGGCAAGGCCGCAAAGCGATCATCGATCACGGTTCAGAAGCGATAGGCTTGGAGCACGCGGCGAATGAATTCGCCTTTGGCGTCGGCGTATTCCGCGCCGTTGCTGATCCCCTGGGCGAGGATACGGCATTTTTCCATTTCATAGGCGCGTCGCAGGACGGCGCTTTCGCGCAAAATATCGCGAAACCGCGCCATGTCACGGGCCTCGCGGCTGCCGGCTTCGACGACATGAACATGAATGCGATAGAGGCGGCCGAGATGTTCGACGACGCCGACACGCATGGGCCGGCTCTCGGGAAAACTATCGGCACCGCTATGGCGCTGAAAGCCCAACTGATCTAGCCCCTCACGAGCAGCCTTCTGTGACCCGGATGGATAGAGCACAAGTAGATCGACAATCCCCTTGCCGGCACATCCAGTTACCGCCGTGCTGCCGATATGCTCGACCTCGACGTCAAAACAAGCGCTAACGATCATCTCAGCCAACGACGCTGCCACATGACGGGCGGCAAAGTCGTGATGGGTGTAATGAACTTCGACCTCAGTGTAATAACCGATTTCCATTGCTTAATCTTTCAGATGAGCGACGAAAAAATTGCCATTTACCATCAACATAGCGGCGCGTAACCATCCGAACGAAGCAACGCAAGAACGGTGCCGCATAGCCGAAGCAGACAACTCAGCTCGAAAGCGAACGAGAACCGGCCAGCGGTTGTCAGCAAAACAGCGCTAAGTGACAACTAAGTTTACATCGAACGTAAACTTAGTTGTCGGTCGGAGGTTAATTGCGATTCGACGGCGTGGGGACGAGGGACAGCGCGGGAGCGGCTACTTTACGAACGAACAGCAGTAGTCGGTCAAGGATTTTACTTTCATGCGGAACTTGGAGTTGGCTGCCACGGCAAAAGACAAACCGCCGGTGATGGCGCGCCAGCCATCGATTCCCGGCAGCGCAACGTCGAGGTCGCCGCTGATGATTTCCATGATCTCGGCGTCGCCGGTGCTAAACTCGTACTCTCCCGGCTGCATAAAACCGAGGGTCTTCTTCGAACCGTCGGTAAACAGCACAGTGCGGCTGACGACATTACCGTCGAAGTAGACGTTGGCTTTTTTGACCACCGTGACATTGTTAAATTCAGACATCCAATTCTCCTTAGGATTCCATACCGGCCGAGCGCGCCTTGAGCCGCTTTTTGAGATCGAGCATGAAGCGCTCCTTGTCCGCCGGCGAGATCAGCAATTCACCGCCGCCATAACGAATCGCCAGCCGGTCCTAAGGACAGCGCCGGACTCGAATATGGGTTGTGCGTCGGTTCGATATGAGTGATTTCGTCGAGGGCGATGACCCAAGAAAACGGCCCGCAACGAATCAGCAAGAATTCACCGGTGAGGGTGTAGCGAGTCGTCATGAACAGCCAGAAGATCAATCCCGACGCCGCGACCACGGCCAGCAGCGCGAGAACATTAATGGCGCGCTCGCTAAGCCCCATGCCGTCGAGAAGAAATTCCAACGCGACAACCGGTGCGCAGATCGCCACGACGACCAGCCAGACATCCAACTTTGAGCGATATGCCGAATCCACGATTGCGTCCTCGATATTATTGTTGCCGTATTTTATCGAGATTTCCAAGCCAACAGCTATGCCGGAACTCCGAGCGATTCAATCTTGGCCTCGCGGATCGGCAAATTGAGCAGCGCGGCGATCGCCGCAAACAGTGCATCGGCATACCACATCCAGAGATAGTTGCCCGAGTGAGCGAACGCCAGACCGCCCAACCAGGCGCCAAAAAATGCCCCGATCTGATGCGACACCATCGTCAAGCCGTAGAGCGTCGCCAGATAGCGCATGCCGAAAAGTTTGCCGACCACGCCCGCCGTCAGCGGCGCGGTGCCGAGCCAAGAAAAGCCAAGTCCAACGGCCAGCAAATAAAAAGTCCACTCGGTCTTGGGCGCGGCGAGATAGAGCAGGATCAACAATGTCCTTGAACCATACATCCAAAACAACACGTACTTGCCGCGAAAACGGCTCAGTAACCAGCCGGCGGTGAAACTACCGGCGATATTGGCAAGGCCGATGATCGCCAACGACCAGCTCGCCACCGAAGCCGGCAGCCCGCAGAGATCCACTTCGCCTGGCAAGTGCGTAACTAGAAATGCGATGTGGAAACCGCAGGTGAGAAAGCTGCCGTGCAGCAGCAAATAGCTACGGTCGGCGAAAGCTTTTTTCACCACGCCGCTCAGCACACCGCCGACGGAGTTCGCTTGGATCTCAGCTGAACTCAAAGTGGGTCCGCTGATCGTGCGAACCAGAGGTAATGCGAACAGCGCCATGACGCTGAGCGACCACGTGGCGCCCATCCAGCCCCACAGTGAAATCAAATTTTGCGCGATCGGCGCGAAGACGAACTGACCGAATGAACCTCCGGCGGTGATAATTCCCGCGGCCGTGCCGCGATGCGCCGGCGGCAACCGTTTCATCACCGTGCCGATCAAGATCGAAAAACTGCCCGCGCCGGAACCCATCGCAGTGAGAATACCGATTGTAAAGACCAGCCCGGAACTGCTCGCAAGCAGCGGCGTCAGCGCGGTACCGAGAGCCAGCACCAGCACGCCGCCCACCAGCACCCGCGCCGCGCCAAAGCGATCCGCCAACGCACCAGCGATGGGCGCCACCGCGCCCCAAACAAACTGCCCCACCGCCATGGCGAAACTGATCGCCGCAATGCCGACGCCGGTCGAGCCGCTGATCGGAAACACAAACAGCCCCTGGGACTGCCGCGCCCCCATGGTGATCATCAACATCGCCGCGGCGGCGATGGTGATGAAGAGCCAGGAGTTTTTGGTGTCGCGCTCGCTCATGTTGTAGTCGTTTGCGATCTTACTGCTGCTGGTACATCCGACCGATCTTCATCCCTAAACCGCCGCGACCACCCTGCCAACAATCTTTCCCGCCTTCAACTCGTCCAGTGTGCGACTCACTTGCGCCAATGACCGTGTCTCGATCGGAATCGGCTTCATCTTTCCTGCCCGTGCTAGAGCGACGACCGCGTTCAACTCTGCCACGCTGCCGAGATGCGAACCTTGGACCGTGACCGCACGCAAGATCGTACTGGCGATAGAAAGTTGGATTTCTCCGCCGAACAGACCGACGAGAATCAATTTGCCGCCTTTGCGCAGCGCCGCCAGAGCGACATTAGCTGTCTCGCTCGATCCAACGAAATCCACCGCGCCGTAAAGCGCGCCGCCGGTGATCGCTTTCAATTTCTGTGCCGCGTCGACGTCCCGACCATTCAACGTCGCCGCTGCGCCGGCCGCTTCAGCCGCCTGCAACTTCGCCGCGTCGATGTCGATGGAAAGAATTTTTTCGTGACCGAACGCGCGCAGCATGCCGATGGCCGACAAACCCAATCCGCCGGCGCCCATGACCGCGACCCATTCGTCGTTCGGAATCGGTTTCAACTTCGACACAGCCGAATAGGTCGACAAACCGGAGCAAGACAACGTCGCCGCCCAAACCGGATCGATGCCGCCGGCGTCAATCAAATAACGAGGATGCGGAACTAGTAAATGATCCGCGTAGCCGCCGGGCCGCTGGATGCCGATCATGCGCGGCGCCATACAGAAATTATCCGCGCCTTCGTGGCAACGCACACATTCACCGCAACCGATCCAGGGAAAAACCAGACGATCCGCGCCCAAGGGCACATCGATCGCATCCGGCCCGGCGGCGATCACGGTGCCGTACGGCTCATGGCCGAGCGTCACCGGCGGCGCCATGCCGCGCTCGCTCATCTGCAAGCGCTTGCCGCCGCCGAGATCGAAGTAGCCGTCGCGAATATGCACGTCGCTGTGACAGACGCCGCAAAATTTCAGCTTGACGAGTACTTCGGTGCCCTGCGGCACCGGCGTCGGCCGCTCGATTTTTTCAAGCGGCTTGCCCCATTCGACAACGTCGTAGCTCTGCATGATTTAGCGAGTTAATCCATATGCTGGTGAAAGTTAATGGCTGGAAATTTTCTCGTAATCCCAAAAGCTCACACCGAATTCATCGTGAAGCTCATTATCGTCCATGCCTTCGACGAACTTCGCCCCGGACCAATGATCCACGGCAGCGACTTCCGGGTCGGCAACTCCATCCATGAGACAGAAAAACGCGAAAAAAGCAGAGGCGCAAGAGTCAGCGATAAGCTTTTGAAGGGCGGACCTTTGCACGTCCGAAGGACGAAACATGGATAATTGTATCTCTTCTTCCTCTGTCAGCACATCTTTTGGAGGGTAGGTTAGCAATTTTGGACCAGCATTACGTAATATTTTCTGAAAGGCGGGATGAGTTAGGTCAGGTTTTTTGTTCTCACGAAGATACTTTATTTCATCCTCCGTGAACTCCTCCCTAACTGGCCGGTTATACGGTTGACCGATTTTTTGCGCTCCGTTCGCAGCAGAAGTCTCAATAATACGGTGAGTCTCAACCAAGATGGTTTTTCTTAGTTCTTCGGCCGTCATTAAACCTCCCATTAAGCCGTGATTTAATGCATAACGGCTTGTCGTTTCGCGAAGTACTCTCAATCTAGAAACGTGGCAGACTGCTACCGTAGAACGCGCTGCTTGATCATTGTCGCACGCAAATGCTCCACCCGTTTGCGATTGACGCCGAAGTCACTCTGGCCCAAACGCGACGCCGAGCGCACGGCGATTAAATTCTGCGCAGCACGCAGGTGCAGCTCAAGATCGTCGACGAAGCCGAAGAACGCGCTGCTGCACTCGGCGTGGATGTAATCTTCGCTCGCGGCGATGATCTTCATTCGTGGCAAGCTTTCCAAGATGGCGCGCAACGCGCGCCATGCATCGGTCGGGGAAATGACAAGTTCGAAAGCCGCAATCGAATGAGCCGAATCATCGGCATCGCTCGAAACGCAATTGGGCGACGACGGGCAGTCTCTCAGTCGGCCATCATTGATGCCGAGATTGGCGGGTCTTGTGCCGGAGCAAGAAAACAGCGACATGACGATGAAACTCGCGCCCAGGATTCTTAGACTATATAGCAAGATGGCAACAACGCTTGACCGACGCTATTCCTTTTTCGCCTCGGCCTGTTTATCGAAAAACTTGAGCACCATGGTGCCATGAGTGGCGGCGGCGCCGGCGCGAAGCGCGGCGGCGATAAACGAGGCCTCGACCACTTCTTCGCGCGTCGCGCCCGCCACCTGGGCGGCTTTGGCGTGGGACTCGATGCAATACGGACACTGAGTCGTTGCCGCAACTGCGATGGCGATCAGCTCGCGATATTTTTTCGGGATCGCGCCGTCGTCGCGCCCGACCATTTTCTCGAGGCCGAGCCAGGCATTGAATTCGTCCGGCGCCAACTTGCGCATATCACGCATCAACTTCAAATCGTTCTCGTCATGATAGTGATCCGACATTTAAGTTGTCCTCCTGAAAGTCGCCGCATTATTCCCGTAATCGCCATGCGAAGCAATCGCATTGACAGGGTTGGCGCCGTACGTTACCTCTACCCCATGCACGATCACTCGAGTCCGCATCTCGCCGCCCAATGCAGCATCTGCGGCACCATGCTGGCCGGCGCCTTGAGCGCGGTCTACCGAATATTTGGAATTCGGCGCAGCCCGCGCAATCCCAACATCTGCACGCGCTGCAGCACCCACGTCGAAGAAGGACGAATGGTGGAAATCACCGTGCTGTTCGCCGACCTGTCGTCATTCACCGAGGTGACCCACGAGTTGGGCGCGGAAAAAACTCATCAAGTAGTCGACGCTTTTTTGCGCATGGCCACCGAACTGCTGGTCAAACAGGGCGCCTTCATCGACAAATACGTCGGCGACGCGGTCATGGCGCTGTTCAACGTGCCGCTGCAACATGACGATCACGCCCGGCGCGCGGTCATTGCCGCGTCGGCATTGAATGCTGGACTGAAAACCGTCGGCGCCAGTTTTGGCTTAGACTTAAACGCCTCCGTCGGCATCGCCACCGGTTTCGCCCGCGTCGGCCGTCTGGGTTCGGACGATTCCAAAGACTACACCGCCATCGGCGACGTGGTGAATCTAGCGGCGCGTCTGCAAAGCAAAGCCGGCGCCGGCGAGATTCTCATCAGCGAAGAAAGTTATCTGAAGCATCCGGACCAATTTCCCGAAGCGAAGGCCGAGCAAGCCGTGCTCAAAGGTTTTCGCGAACCGGTGCGAGCCTATCGGCTGCACGGCAGTAGTGACACGACTCTCGTCGACGACCCGCTGGATTCAACCGCACAAGAAACTACCAGCATCGGCGCCATTGTCTTCGGCCTACTCGGCGCGCCCTGCGCTGTGGTCACTCTAATAGGACCGTTGGCGGTAGCTGTTGGAGCGGGCGGAGTCTTCGGCCTAGCCGGCGTATTGACCTTTCTCGATAAAAGCATGCTGCGCGTTCCTGTGCTCGTGCTCACGACACTCGCCGCTTTAGCCAATCTCTACACATTGGCCCATGCCAGAAAGCTGAGGAGAGAAGCCAAAGTTCCAGCACAGCTCAAGACCATGACGACGCAGGAAAAGCAGCGCACGACTTTCGTGCTCGCCGCCTCGGTCATCACCCTCGGGATCGTCGCTTTCGAAGTCGTCGCGCACATCCTGCTGCATTGAACGTGCGCTGCTAGAAATGCCAGGCGCTGAATTCGTCCGGCGCCAACTTGCGCATATCGCGCATCAACTTCAAATCGAATTCGTCATGATAAGGATCCGAGACAAAACTTACCCAACCTCTAAAGTTGGCGCATTGTGTCTGGATTTTTGGCGGGAATCCAACTGGCTAATTAAATTGGCGGTCATTCTTTAAATCTTGCGAAATTAACCGAAGACCGCTTCCGGGAGCAACAGGACTCCCAGAAACGGCTGCGGCTGTAGGACGAGTGGCTTATCTTGCCGTTATTTTTTCAGATCATGGTAAACGTCGAACGACGATGCGCGCGACCGGATTACGCCAATCGCGCCGCGCTGGATCATGGTTGCCGACACCATGAATGCCGGCATGGACATGCACAAAACCTTCCTCGCCTCCGACCGGCGCCGCACCGCCGCCGGGTCCGTTGCACTCGGTGAAAAACGGACCAGGGATGCTGGCACAGAGTTCGTCATTGCGCTCCGAACCGGCATCGTAAGCAACCGATATATGGGTGGTGGCCTGGTTCCCGCGCGGACCGGCAACACCGTTAAGCGCGAAAAAAGCGTCATTGGTAGGGATCAACATGGAAGCAACGCTCAGATGATCGAAGTCGCCGCGGGTATGGACTCTGACGGTGACCGATGCTCCAGGGTCGAGCAGGCCGCCAGAATCCGCGGTATCCAAAACTTCCGACATCGAGTTGAGCAAATCCGCAAGCGGCAGCACGTTGCCCTCTTCGGCGAGGGTCGCTAGCTGCGCGCTCGCAGGTTGGCCGAGTTCGAAGAGTTTGACACCGGCCTTATGACTTGCGACGAGAATCGGTGTAAACCGTTGGCCGCGGGTCAGATTGGTAATGGTCACTTCAAAGCTAGCAGCACGGACTGTCAGTTGGGTAGCAAGTAAAACCGCCACTATCACAACTAGTCTTATCCATTTTAGTTTCATGATTTCCTCCAAGTAATCTTTATCGCTGCGGCCAATGCCAACCGGCGACAGGGCTAAACATGTCGCGCCTCAGTGGACGAATGCCACCGATACCGGCTCGCGTGAGTGCGCTAAATGTGACTAACGGTTCGGCCTATTTTTTCATCTTGTCGTCCGTCTTCATTTTGTCTTCCATCTTCATCTTGTCGCCTTCGGTTTCGCCTTTACCCTTCATCTTCTCTTTCATATCGTCCTTCATCATTCCCTTGTCATCTTTCATCTTGCCTTTGTCATGCTCCATCATGTCGCCTTTTTCGGCGGCTCCAACCGGTAAGGACACTGACGACAGACCGGCCACCAGCAGCCCAGTCAACAATACGGTTTTAATCGATTTCATGTTCGGCGTTCCTCCTTCGTTAACTCCCCATTAATTTTTCGCATCGTGCCCGAGCGCGTTGGATCCGAGCGCGCTCCGGCTCTCACCAAGACGAACGACCAAGAGTAATGGTTCCAAAGCCGATCAAAATTATTACGCAAACTAGGCGGCGGGAACTAAATAGCGCCGGTCTACGTTAAATCACCATTCAGGCAAGTTTCAGCGTCACTTTGAGTCGATCACGGCGTGACTTCAGAATCCAAAGCGAATGACGCGCAACGGGCAGCCTTTGCCCGCGAAGCGATGATCCATGTCGATCATCTCTACCGTGTCGCCTATCATCTCGTGCGCGAAGCAGACGCGGTTCAAGATTTGATCCAGGACTCCTTCGTGCGCGCCATCGAGTCGTATAAGTTGTTCGACCCGCCGACCAACATGCGCGCCTGGCTGACCAAGATCTTGCAGAATATTTTTTTTGACCAGTACCGTAAGCAGAGACGATGGATAGCCAAACAAGAGATGCCGCGCAATAGCGCCGGCTTGTGGGACCAGGGACCGGCGCAGCAGTCGAGCCCGGAGGGAGAATTACTGCACAAAGAGCTTAGCGACCAGATCACTCAATCGCTCCAGCATATCCCCGAGGAATATCGGCTGCCGATCGTCTTAGTGGACATGAGCGAGTTCAGCTATACGGAAGCCGCGGAGATCTTGTCTTGCCCGGTGGGCACCATACGCTCCCGTCTATCGCGCGGCAGGAGGTTACTCCAAGAGCAGCTGACCGGTTACGTCAACACTAACCATGGGACTGAAGAACATGACCTGCGAGGAAGCAGAAGAACTTATCACAGGCCTGGTTGACGGCCAATTGCTGGTGGTGGAGCGCGCAGCACTGGAAAACCATTTCACGGTTTGTACCCGGTGCCGTTTCCTCTACGCCAAGGAACAGAACCTTAAAAAGGCCATTCACGCCGCCGGGGCCGAGCTACGCGCTTCGCCGGCTATGAAGGCGAGGCTAGCCAGCGATCCGCGGATCTTCGGCACGACCGCAGCCGCCGGAAAACAATGGACTCGGCGTCTTGCCGGAGAACATCCGCGCTTACGCGGCGCATTGGCCGCCGCGGTGTTACTAATGCTGCTAGTACCTACGGCCTTACGGACACAACGGGGCAGTGCGCCGATTTCGATCTTGGCAGTGCAGTCGTACCGTCAATTCTTGGATCGCGACAATTTGGCGATCAAAACTAAGGATCTCAGCATACTGAGACAAGCATTAACACATGCCGTCGGTGGCGATTTTCAACCCATGGCGTATGACTTTTCGATGATGCGGACGGTGCTCGTCGGCGGCACGATACAGGAGATTAGCGGCAGACCCGTGATGGTCACCCGATATGAGGGACCGGGTGGCACGATTCTGTGCTATACCTTTCTTGGCACCGAAGCCGATTCGCCGGCCATCGCCGCGATCTTTAACGACACAGAAAAGCAGATAAACTTCTATGCATTTTCCGTGGGAAGTATGAACGCAGTCCTACACCGCGAAGATAAAGTGATCTGCATTCTCGCGTCGGAAATGGCGATGGCCGAGCTCGTGGATTTGGCCCGATCCAAAGCCAAACCCCACAAACATCTCTAAGCCGTCTTCAGCCGCGAGTTATTTCTTTTTATAACTTTCCGGATCGAAGGACTCGCCGTTGAGCTTGAACTCACGGGTCACCGGCGTCGGATTGATAATTGTCTGCATGATGTAACAGCCGGCCTAGGCGTTGCGCATCAGCGCCGCTACCCGCTCCGCCGGCGCGCTGGAAAAGATCCCGCTGCGCAACTCGACGCCGACGCCGCCGGATTTAATCGTCTCGCGCAGCACCGAACCCTCGGCGCAGAAGCGAGTGGTGACGTAGATCTTCATCTTGTCGACTTTCACCTTCATCATTTCCCCGTACCCGGAAACTTGGGTGAGCAGTCAAAAGGCGACCGACAATGCAAAGTAGCCCATCGGCGTCGGCGCTGAGTTGTCACCGCCGATGCGTTGCTGCTCATCGCAGAATACGGTGAAACCGCGCACATGGCCTTCCTTGCGCATGCGCTCGATGGACTCGGCGTCCGCCTCGATGACGATATCGCGATTTACTTGCATCTCTTCAGTCATGATTTCTCCTTGTGCTCTGTTAACATTCTCATTGCTCGTTCTTGAGCCGCCGGTCGATGACAAACGGTCCGAAGGGCAGCAAGGCCGCGAAAAATATCATCGCGGTCCAGCGAACCGGCCAGCGCCGTTCGCCTTGGGCGACGAGCAAACAGACGCAGAACGCGACGAACAGCAGACCATGCAGCCAACCGACGAGCTTCACCGCCAACGGCATGCCGGCGAAATATTTTAACGGCATCGCCACGCCGAGCAACAGCAGAAACGACACCGCCTCAACCATTCCCGCCGCGCGCAACCGCCCCACCGCCGTCGTCAGCATCAGTGCGAACCGGCGCGGTTTAATTTTCGCACGGCAGCTCGGACTCGTTGCTCTCGACGAATTTTACCCGGCTGCTCCAATGTCCATGCACCGACGGTTTTCCCGGAGGTAAATCGTCGAGGGTGCCCGCCGGTACCAACGCGCGCGTGCAGTCGCGCGAGGCGTGCGGGATCGGACAATTACAGTTGCCGCAAATCTGCCGGGCAAAACTTTTCGCTTCGGGCAAGTCGAAGCGTTTGATCAAATTCTCCCCCGCGGTCCAGCGAAACTGCGCAATCGGCACGGCGATGTTGGTCGAGCGCACGCCGCCGGTAGCCTTGCGGCAGCGCGAGCAGTAACAGTGGCCAAAGCGCATGAACGGCGTGGTCACTTCATAGCGCACCGATTTACACAAACAGCTTCCCTTCAATGTTTGTTCCGCCATAATCCCCTCCTGGTCGAATTTAGTGAATTCGACGCATCTTAGTTTCGCGTGAAAACATTAGCAAGACGAAAATGCGGGCAATCGCCGGGCAAAGCTATTTTTCACCGGCGTCGATTCTGAGCTTGTGCAGCAGAATGTTTTTATCGGTGAGAATTTCGATTTCCGCGTAAGCATTGTCGCCGTCGGCGCGAACGCTGGCCAGAGCGTAATTGAGAAAACGATTGTTGTAATATTCGAACCGGCTAACATCGCCAGTGGCTTTGCCCATCGCCGCGGCCATCGGGCCGACGATCACTTCGCGCAAAGTCGCGTCGCCCGCCACGCGCACCACTGCGGCGTAATGGGCGTCAGCGGCAAGAAAGATCACGCCACCAATGGGCCCCTCCTTGATCGCGCTTAGCAGCGCCTCGCGGTCCTTCGGATATCCGCCCCATTTATCGGCGCTGGGACCGGAAAACGGCACCGAGGTGCAAACAAACTTAAAGCGCGCGGTGGAATTGCCAATCCCGTCCAGCAACCAGCGCATCTGCGTTGCGCCGAGAATTGTCCCAGCCTTATCATCGCGATATTGCCGGGTATCGAGAATAAACAGCTCGGCCAAACCGCCCCAGCGCGCCGAGCGATAAACCCGTTGCGCCTGCGCCAACTCCGGAGCGATCGGCCAATAATCGAAAAACGCCCTCCGGCCGAGCGGCGCCAAAACATTCGCCGTGCGCTCCGCCTCCGCCACTTCGTGGTTGTCCCAAGTGACATAGAGACCGGTTTCGCCAAACAACCGTTGCGTCGCTTCGTCTTTGCGGTTGTTCACATACTTTTGCCGGAACTGGGCAAGATCGCGCGCCGCGCCGTCGCGATCGGCGTAAATGGTGTCGCCGAGATGAAGAAAAAAATCCGGCTGCTTGGCGCGGATCGCATCCATGATCGCGAACGGCTGAAAGTTTTGCCGGGTATCGCCGCTGAAAGCGAAGCGGACATCGGCGAGCTGATCGGCGCGCGGCGCGCTGACGAATCGCGAGCTCGGGCCAACTTTTTTGTTCGCCACCGCCGCCCGGCAATAGTAAGTCGTGCCAGGCTCCAAACCGCTCAGCTGAACAACGCCCGTGTAATCGTTGTCAGCGACCACGCGGATCGATGCTGACCGCACCGCGCCCGTGAAAGAAGCGTCTTTGCCATACTCGACGGCAACTTCGCTCTCACTCTCGGCGCGCAGCCACACCAACGCACCGCTAGCGTTGACTTCGCCGATACAGCACGGCAACGACAAACCTGTGGCTTGAAGAGCATCGCCGACTGCGGCGCGCGCCGGAGAATTCCACGGCGCCAACGCCGCGCTGGCGGCGGTGACGCCGGCAGCCTGCAAGAATTTTCGCCGGGTGATTCTATTTTTCTGCTTCATGGCTAGCCCAGGCTTTCGCGCAGCGCGTTGTAGAGCAGCTGCAAACTCAGAACCGTGAGCGTCGCTTTGAGCGCGACGCGAAACACTTTCTCCGGCAAACGATTGAGCAACAACTTGCCGACGTAGCTGCCGATGAAGCTGAATGACACCAACCCAACCAGCAGTGCCATGTAGGGACCGAAGCCGAAGCCGAGCAAGGCGAAGGTAATCACTTTGAGACCATGCTGGAGGGTCATCACCACGGAGTGAGTGCTGACGAACTGATGGCGCTCCGGACAGGCCGGCGCGACGAAAGAACCGACCAGCACGCCGGTGCCGCCGACGAACATAGTCACGATGGTTGTCCCGAGACCGACGAAGAAAAACTTCACCCTACCGGTGGAGGTGCTGCGCAAACCCGGCAGCCAAGTCGACGCCAGGATAAAAATAGCGATGATGAGCTGAAGTAATGACTTCGGCAGCGCGACGACGAATTGCGCGCCAAGCGCAACGCCGAGGATCGTGCCGATGAAAAACGGCGTGACGATCGACATCAGGGTTTGCCGCCAACTCATTACCGCCCGGCTCAAGTTAGAACCGAGCTGGACCACGCCGTGAATCGGTACCAGCGCGATCGGCGGCAACAGATTCGCCATCGTCGCCAGCACCAACACACCGCCGCCGAGCCCGAGCGCGCCGGCGATACAGCTGCCGAGAAACGACACGATGCAGAGCACGATG
The DNA here is from genome assembly GCA_009692615.1 of Deltaproteobacteria bacterium. Taxonomy (NCBI): domain Bacteria; kingdom Pseudomonadati; phylum Myxococcota; class Myxococcia; species Deltaproteobacteria bacterium. The sequence goes on from SHYW01000090.1 coordinate 20,481, forward strand.
AAGCCCGACAGGGAAAGATTGGTGCCGCCGATAAGAAGTTGCAGGAGATCGCTCATGAAGCCTCAACGAAATCGAATCACAGTCGAGCGAAATGGAAATAGCGAACTACGCCGACTGAGTTCGCGAATTGAGATAAGCGCGCCACGGCGTCCAATAATATTTCTCCCAACCGTGGCTGACGCCGGCAAAGTCCTCTTCTGCAACGTTGACGTGAACCAACTCGATGCGCGCCCCATCTTTCTCAGGCTAGAAAGTAAGCGTCAACACCGAGTCGATGGCCGTCGCCGGCCAATTCACCGACCGCCAGGTTTGCACGATCAGCCGCTTCGGTTCGATATGGAGAATCTTGCCGGAAAGCATCCCGTCGAAAGCGCGAAACGCACCGCCCGCCCGCGGCTCAAGAGTAACGGGCAAACCAGTAAACGCCGCGTGTGCCGCGGCATCGAGATACATGTCGAAGAGCTTTTCCGGCGACGCGGGCAGCGCGGCGGCAGTGATGATGTTGCGTGGCATGTTTAAGGAACCTCTGAACAACTGCCCTGGAAGCAGGGCAGCGGAGGATAGATCGTTTTTTTCGTAATGAGTTACAGTTTTTGCGAAGTTATATCAGATTACATTTTGCTCTCGTGGTTAATAGGGTCCTTAGTTTTGCCTCGATTTGCC
>SHYW01000091.1 GCA_009692615.1 Deltaproteobacteria bacterium
AAGACCTTAATGATCGCTGAAATGAGTTTCAGAAAACTCGATGCACCCCAGCTTGTAGACAAAGTCGCTCGTGGTCAGAAGTACGCAAACGGTCAGGAGGTTCGGGTCGCTGCCTAATTCTTTTTACCCACCAATTGACAACGGCTCCCTTTAGATCTCACCTCGCTAGATTCGTGATCGATCGGTTGGCTCCCAGTTACCAGATCCATGTCGACGAATCGACGCGTTATTAACAGGTTGTGGAATTGTCTCTGCGGATTGAACGTAGTAATGTTCTGTCCGTGGTGGTTGGCATCGATACTGACTAGAGGAAGTAAATTCATGGAGCACGTGGATCATGTAGTGGGTCGGGGCGATTCGAGTTTTGGCCAGGACAAGTTACTGGCGGAAACAGTGGTTCTGACTAGGCTGGACAAGGCGGTTGGTTGGGCGCGTAAGTATTCATTATTCCCGTATCCGTTCGCCACCGCCTGTTGCGCTATGGAATACATGGCGCTGTCTATGTCGCCCTACGATATCGATCGTTTCGGTGCGCTCTTGCCCCGTTTCAGTCCGCGCCAGGCGGATTTGCTGATGGTCATCGGCACGGTCAACCACAAATTGTCGCCGGTGTTGAAGCGGGTCTATGATCAAATGTCTGAACCGAAATGGGTGATGGCGTTTGGCGCCTGCGCGGCGAGCGGCGGTTTTTACGACAATTATGCGACCGTTCAAGGTATCGATCGAATCATTCCCGTGGACGTCTACGTCCCCGGCTGTCCACCGCGGCCAGAAGCCGTGCTCGACGGTCTGATGGAATTGCAAAATCGTATCGCCCAACAGAAACATCCGATGAGTTAACGCTTGCGTATCCACAATATTAAATTAAAACCATGGCTCAAGAAGTAAATGACCCGCTGTTATCGCCCCGCGGCGATTCTTACCATCAAGGCACTATCACGAAATTGTTTCCCTCGAACAACACCGGTGTGGTGCGAACCGAGAGTGGCCGGGAACTGATTTTTTCTTATGAATTGGTGATTCTTTATGGTGAAGTCTCGTCGCCCCTCGACTTACGCGTCGGTGAACCGGTCGGTTATGACTTAGGCTGGACGTCGAATGGTCTGAGAGTTACCAAAATTAAAACCTATCCAAAAGCTGTCAACTAGAGTCGCGAACGGATTCAAAACGGTAGCGACGTCAAGGCGAGAATCTGTCGTCCCAAGATCTCGCCGACAAAGACTCCCAATAGAGCGATATAGAACAAGCCGGTGGCTGCCATGGTGTGCGGAATCGCCAGAGTGCGCCAAATCATCCAGGAGAGAACCAACGGCGCCACTTGGCCGACGATCACGCGAGTCGTCGCCAAGGTTTCATGGTGTTGCCAAAGGCGCTCGATCCCAGCGACGCTTTGCGCGGTGCCGAGGAAGTAAAGCGCGATCGGGGCGAGGAGGAAAAATGCGCACTGGAGAATGAGCGTCGTAACAAAAAATTTATAGATACGAATAAACGGTTCAAGGCTTTGCCCGGTATCGATCAAGTACCAGTGGCCGATCAGCATGCCGATGGTGACGCTGCCCAACAGCAAGGCCGAGAGAAAAAATCCCACCGGATAAACGAGAGTTTCGATCGACAGCAGACCGGCGTGATCGAAGCTATGGGTGCTTAATACCAGACCGACGACTCCAGTGAGAATCGACGCGGCGAAGCTGCGGGCGCGAAACCCCTGGCGGTCGCCCCATAGTGAAATCATGTAGCAGCTAAAGGCGACAACGAAGGCGACGTGAAAAAATACTTCCACTCCTAGAGTCGCCGAGTTAGGTTGCGCCAAACCCTGCCAATAAAAAGGACTCTTGCCCCACAGACCGATGAGCGCGATGACGTAGAGCACGCCGGCGGTTGATTTGTAGAAGCCGCGCTCGATTTCATGAAACGGCGTACCGGCCATGGCGAACAGCCCGCCGAGAGCGATCTGGTAGAAGAAAATTAAAAAACTGCTGGAGAATCCTTGCATGTTTTAGCTGCTCTAACGCGGCGCTGATGCCTTCGTCGCAGTATGCATGCAGACCGCGCCGCGGAGAAATTTTCGGATCGTAACGTCGTGAAATCCCGCTTGAGCGATCAAGTTCGCGACGGTTTCGGGTGCGTGAAACTGGCGCACTGAATCGGACAGGTAGCGATAGGCTCTGCGGTCGTGGGACAGCAGGCCGCCGATCCATGGCATGATGGTGTCGAAATAAATCGCGTACACTTTGGCAAACCAACCCGCTGACGGCGGAAACATATCCAATGAAACAAATTTACCCGTAGGCTTGAGCACGCGTTCGGCCTCGGCGAAAAAGCGCGGCAGGTCGGAAACGTTGCGCAGCACGAAGGCGGTCATGGCGCCGTCGAAAATATTTGCCCGCAGGGGCGACGCCATGGCGCTGCCTTGAATGAACGCTGCGGTTGAACCGTGGCGCGCGCTGGCGCGCTTGTTTTGCGCTAGCCGAATCATCTGCATTGAAAAATCGAGACCGATGATCCGGGCTTTACCATGGGACAATTTCGCGGCGTTGAAAGCGAGGTCGCCGGTGCCGGTACCGAGATCGAGGATTAATGGCCGGTCCGCGCCAAGCAGGGTGCGGATCGCTTGGTTGCGCCACCAAATGTCGAGGCGAAAACTGATGACCCGATTGAGCAGATCGTAGCGCCCAGCGATGCGGTCGAACATACTCTGAACGGCTTGATCGCGCGAAGGGCCGGTTGCGGACATTATTTTGAAGAGGAAACCGCGTCGGCGCGGTACGAAGCACGTCGAGTCACAATCAAAAATCGCGATCTATGATCAACTGGACCAGAGACTTGAGGCCGTTGCGGTAGAGAGACGGGGGCAGTTTTTTTACCGACTTGAGGGCGATTCCAGCGTATTGCTTGGAAAGCGCTTTGGCTTCTTGAATCGCCGGGCCATTTTTAATCGCGTCAATCGCTATGGCAATTTGCTCTTCGGTAGGGTGTTCGCTGTCGAACACATTGCCTACGGCTGCGTCGCCATTTTTGATCGCCAGTATGATCGGCAGCGCGGGATTGCCGTCGCGCAGATCCATGCCGGTCGGTTTGCCGAGTAGGTCGGGGTGGCCGACGATGTCGAGAATATCGTCGACCATTTGGAAGGCGATTCCCATATTGAGGCCGTAGAGTTCGGTCTCGTCGACCAGCGCCGGACTCGCGCCGGCGAGATAGGCGCCGACTTTGGCGCCGGTGTGGAACAGCGACGCGGTTTTGCGTTTGACGATCTCGACGTAGTCGTCGAGGGTGACGGCGCGGTTGCGATTGAAGTGGCCCTGCAAGATTTCACCTTCGGTGAGCAGCGTGCAGGCGTCAGCGGTCCATTGCACCACGGTTTCGTCAAACTTGCCGGCGAATTCGAAAGCCTTGATGAATAAAAAATCACCGGCGACTAACGTCGATTTCAAGCCGAATTTTTTATAAGCAGATTCCTTGCCGCGCCGGGTGTCGGCGCCGTCGATGATGTCATCGTGCAGCAAAGTCGCGGTGTGAATCAGTTCGATGGCGGTGGCGATATCGACGATGTCGCTGACGCGCTTGCCGCCGAAGGCGGCGTAGGCCAGTAACGTGACCATGGGGCGAACGCGTTTGCCGCCGCCATATATGAGGTGGCCGGAGATATCGGTGAGATTTTGTTCTCTAGAACGGATCGCCCGCAGCAAGTTTTCCTCGACCAGTTTGAGTTCGTCGCCGACAAAACTAAACGGATCGTTGGCGCCTTGGAGGAAGGGAATCTTGCGCTCGTTGTCGGTCACCGCGGTCGGTGCCGCGTCCACCGTTTTAGATTTACTCTCTTGAATCAGAAATTCTCCGAAGGGCCAAAAGAATGTGGGCAAAATGTCATAGATCCCCGGAGAGGTCAAGCGAGTTTGTCGGCTCGGTGCAGAGATTTTCCGCCACGGACTGGACCATCGTCAAATCAGAAATTCGTGATGCGCCCGGGAATTAGCATCATTCCCATCGCGATTTGCGGTTTTTTCTTGACAAAATTGAGCACCAGCGAATATATAAAAGTAAAATCTAGTGAAATGATCGTTTGATCGCGTATCAAATGACGTAGCGAAGGGAGAGGCGGTTTATGGAATTTACGATGTTTATCTTGCGGTGGATCCATTTTATGGCGGGGGTAACCTGGATCGGTATCCTTTATTATTTCAATTTCGTGCAGACGCCATTTTTTGCCGAGACCGAAGCGCCGGTGCGCATCGGTGCGGTGCAGAAACTTTTGCCCCGGGCGTTATGGTGGTTTCGTTGGGGCGCGATGATTACGTTCCTCGCCGGTATTTCGATGTACGCCATGCGCATGCATGAAATGGGCGGCGGACTTTTCTTCGGTTCGCCCTATGGCTTGACGATCACGGTCGGCGGTTTGATCGGAACGTTGATGTTTCTCAACGTCTGGCTGGTGATTTGGCCCAACCAACAGATCGTCATCGCTTCGACCAACCAGGTCGCCGGCGGCGGCCAGGCTTTGCCGGAAGCCGCGGGAGCGGCGCGCCGGGCGGCATTGACGTCGAGAACCAACTTGGTCTTCTCGATTCCGATGTTGTTTTTCATGGGCGCGGCGAGCCACTACGGTTCCATGGTGGGAACCTTCGGCCACAATGACGAGCGCGGTTATTATTGGTTCATCGTCATCGTGCTAATCGCGGCCTTCGAATGCAACGCCTTGATCGGTCTACAAGGCGCGGCGAAAAAACCACTCGATTCCGTGAAGGGCGCGCTCTGGTATGGTTTTCTGATGACTGCGATCCTGTTCCTGTTGACCACCGGTCTCACTTGAGATCGACGCAACGGATTTGTTAACGGCTGATTAGTTCTCAAAGCCGTTCGTCCCGAGATTTGTCGCGGGGCGAACGGCTTTTTTTTACTGCTGTTCATTGGGCGAGGTAAGCGGCGAGGTAGGGTACTTCGTCTCGTAGAAAGGGAAACTGCGGCATGATCTTGGTCGGCCGCTTGGGTTTGTAGTTGGGCGGGTAGCTGGTACCGAGCACGCGGGCTTCGAGGAGTTCCCGGGACGAACCTTTGATCGCTGGACCGATGGGCCCGTCTCGCCCCGGATCGTTGCCGTGGCAGGCGACGCAGTTCGCCAGGAACATCGCACGGCCTCGGTCCGCGTCAGGATTCTTGGCCTTCGATGCATCATCGCATGCCGCGGTCATAAAAATACTCAGCCCAAGGGCAGACAACACGAATGTCGATCGTTTCATGGTCAAGGCTCTCGCTTAGTCAATCGAATGGAGTGACACTCTGCCGGCGCAGGCGCGGCTTGGCGGCAGGGCCGCCATAAATGAAATAATGCAGCTGCTAGCGGTTAGAGAATCCTAAATTTGTGTGTTATTTAATCGATGCTTGGTGCGAAAGGGGGGAATTGAACCCCCACGGCTGTTACACCACAGGATCCTGAATCCTGCGCGTCTACCAATTCCGCCACTTTCGCCCAGTGGTTTAATTCCAAACGTCGAGCACCTTATGTAACTTGGGCCTCGATCCTTGTCAAGGTGAGGCTCAACCGTGAGTCGAATTATGAGTAGAATTTTGCTCATTGAACCGGATCGCATGTTGCGCCATGCTCTGACGCTGGCGCTTGTTCCCGACCATCAAGTCGCGCCGGCTCAGGCGCTTCCCGAGGCGATGCCGCTGGACGTGGATTTATTGATCGTCGACGCGGCGGCTTTGCAGCGACGGGAATTATTTTCGCCGCGCCAGCGCGAAGATCTCGCAAGTTGGCATCTCCCAGTGCTTTGGTTTGGCGCCGACGGAACCTTGCCGGAAAATGGTCGGGATGATTGGCGGAGGGTGACGCTGCCGCTGACTCAAGAGACGATTCGCGGCGCCGTTGTCCAATGTCTAACGCCGCGGATGGAAGCCGCGAAAGTTGTGGTCGAGAAAGCTGTGCCGCTAGCGATTGAAGCCGCGGCGGCGCCAAAGGCGATAGCCCGCAAGAAAAAAAGCGCCGATACGAGTGAGAGGAAAACCGTCATTGAACTCGTCGACATCGTCGATGAGGAGTCGGCCTAAACGCCGTTCATTCTAGCAATCTAAATTTATGCAATTGTCGAAAGCTTACAGCCACAGCGAGATCGAGAACAAATGGTACGCCCATTGGGTGAGCGCCGGCCTATTTGCGCCGGCCAAAACCGGCGCGGATTATTTTTCCATTGTGATTCCGCCGCCCAACGTCACCGGTTCGTTGCACATGGGCCATGCGCTCAACAACACGCTGCAAGATATCTTGTGCCGCTACAAACGGATGGACGGCGCCAGGGTGCTCTGGGTGCCGGGCACGGATCACGCGGGTATTGCCACGCAAAACGTTGTCGAGCGTCAATTGGCCCAGAGCGGCACCAGCCGGGCGCAATTGGGCCGGGACAAATTTATCGAGCGGGTGTGGGAGTGGAAACAGGAAGCCGGCGACGCGATCTTGCATCAGCTGCGCGCGTTGGGCGTTTCCTGCGACTGGAGCCATGAGCGCTTCACCATGGACGAAGGTCTTTCCCACGCCGTACGCGAAGCGTTCGTCAAACTTTGGGAAGATAAGCTGCTCTATCGCGCCCAACGGCTGATCAACTGGTGCCCGCGTTGCAAAACCGCCCTGGCCGACATTGAAGTGGTGCATGAAGAGAGCGATGGGAGCTTGTGGCACATTCGCTATCCATTCACAGACGACTCGGCGCCGGCGCTGATCGTTGCCACGACCCGGCCCGAGACCATGCTCGGCGACACCGCCGTGGCAGTGCATCCCGATGACGAGCGCTATCAGCATTTAATCGGCAAAAAAATTCGTTTGCCGATCACCGGACGCGTCGTCGATTTGATCGCCGATCCCTTCGTCGACCGCGAATTCGGCACCGGCGCGTTGAAAATTACGCCAGGCCACGACTTCAACGACTTCGACATCGGCGAAAGATTTAATTTAGACAAGATCAGCATCTTCGACGCCGATGCGCATATCGACGCGCAAGCTTTTTTAGCGCGCGGCGAAAGCGGCGGGTGGATCGAGAAATATGGCGGCAAGGAACGCTTCGAGGCGCGCAAGCTTTTGGTCGCCGAGCTGCAAGAAAAAAATCTCTTGGAAAAAAGCTCGCCGCACAAACTTGCGGTGGGGCGCTGTTATCGCTGCCAGACGGTGATCGAGCCCTATCTCACGCCGCAGTGGTTCGTCGACATCAAACCGTTGGCCGAGCCGGCCATGCAGGCGGTGCGCGACGGGCGGATTAAAATCATTCCCGAAGGCTGGAGCAATTCCTATTTCGCCTGGATGGAGAACATCAAGGACTGGTGCATCTCGCGGCAGATCTGGTGGGGCCATCAAATCCCGGCTTGGTACTGCAAGAGTTGCGACGCGGGAAATTTCATTAGCGCGGCGGATAGCGGTTACACTCTCACCAAAGATGCCCAACCGATCGTCGGACGGGAACGACCGCAAAGCTGCCCCAAGTGCGGCGGCAATGAGTTGCTCCAAGATCCCGACGTGCTCGACACTTGGTTTTCCTCCGGACTGTGGCCATTTTCGACTTTAGGCTGGCCCGAGCGCACGGCAGATCTCAAGGCTTTCTATCCAACCTCAACGTTGGTTACCGGCTTCGATATTCTTTTCTTCTGGGTTGCGCGCATGATCATGATGGGGCTCAAGTTCATGGGCGAAGTGCCGTTTCGCGACGTTTATATTCATGCCCTGGTGCGCGACGAGCAGGGACAGAAGATGTCCAAGTCCAAGGGCAACGTTATCGATCCCCTGGAGATCATGAGCAAGTATGGCACCGACGCCTTTCGCTTCACCCTGGCGGCGATGGCGGCCATGGGACGCGATATCAAGCTCGCCGAAGAGCGTATCGCCGGCTATCAAAATTTCGTCAACAAACTGTGGAACGCGGCGCGCTTCGTGCAAATGAACTTTGCCGAGGATAGCGTTGTCGGCGGAGCGCTGAGCGCTTTGGCGCGCAACGATCTTGGCTTGGCCGATCGATGGATTCGTTCGCGCTTGGCTGGGACCATTCGCGACGCCCGCGAAGCAGTGGAGGCTTACCGCTTCAACGACTACGCCAACGTGTTGTACCAGTTCGTCTGGCATGAGTTCTGCGATTGGTACATCGAGATGAGCAAACTCGCGCTCAATGGTGCCGATGCCGCGCAGGCGTCGCACAGCCGCCAACTGCTGCGCGAAATGCTGGAGCAGATTCTGTTGCTGCTCCATCCGATCATGCCCTTCGTCACCGAGGAGATTTGGCAGACCATGAGTCCGGAGCGACAGAGTATCATGGTCGAAAAATATCCCGCTCTTGCGCCGGCGTGGCTCGACGATGCTTGCGAGAAGCAGATGGAATTTCTCATGGGCGTGATTCGCGCCGTGCGTAATTTGCGCACCGAGTCGAACTGCCCACCGGGTAAAGCGGTCAAAATTATTTTATGCGCGCCGGATGACGACTTAACTTTGCTCCGCGAGCAGCAACCCTACCTGCGCACTCTGGCGCGGGTCGGCAGCGCTGAGTATCTCGCCATCGGCGCCGAGCCCAAAGGCGCCGCTACGGCGGTTGTCGGCGCGACGGAAATTTATCTGCCGCTCGACGATCTGGTGAATTTAGACGAAGAGCGGGCGCGCCTGGCTAAGGAAATCGCCAAGACCGAAGATGAGTTGGCACGCGTGCAAAAAAAGCTCAGCAACGGCGACTTTATCGCCAAAGCTAAAGAGGAAGTGATCCGCAAGGAACGGGACAAGGCGGTTCAGTTCGAGGATAAAATGCGCACTTTGCGGTCGAGCTTGGAGAAAATCCAAGAGCTCCAGGCGGGAAGGAATTAATTCTTATGGATATCCACGTCAGCCCACAGATTGAAAGGTTGATCCGCGATGCGCTCGACGAAGATATCGGCGCCGGCGATCTGGCGACCATGGCGACGATATCGGCGGACGCCCGGGGCAAGGGAATATTCCGCGCCAAGAAGGACGGCGTGGTTGCCGGCCTGGTTCTGCTCGAGCGGATTTTTTATTTTATCGATCATAGAGTTGAGGTTCGTTTGTTGGTCAAAGACGGTGTCGCGGTGACCTCCGGCACGGTGGTGGCGGAAGCGATTGGGCCGGTGCGCGCATTGCTCTTGGCTGAACGAACCGCGCTTAATTTCTTGCAGCAGCTCTCAGGCACCGCGACGTTGACACACAAGTTGGTCGACGCAGTGAAAGATTTTCCCTGTAAAGTGCTCGACACCCGGAAAACCACGCCAGGGTTGCGGACTTTGCAAAAATACGCCGTGCGCATGGGCGGCGGCACGAATCATCGCATCGGTCTCTACGACGCGGCGCTGGTGAAGGACAACCATATCGAAGCCACCGGTTCCATCGCCGAGGCGGTCAAAGCGGTGCGGCGCCACGCTCCGTTTATGGCGAAGGTTGAAGTCGAAGCCGGCAATATGAAGCAGGTCGAAGAAGCGATCGCGGCCGGCGCCGATGTCATCATGCTCGACAACATGAACTTTGCCCAGATGACCGAGGCGGTAAAGTTTATTGACAAGCGCGCCGGCGTCGAAGCCTCCGGCGGCATCACGCTCGACACCATTCGCCAAGTGGCCGAGACCGGCGTCGATTTTATCTCTTCGGGCGCGCTCACTCACTCGGCGCCGGTGGTGGATTTCAATATGAAGATTACGATGAATGTCGGCTAAGGATTTTGCTGCGCCGCCCGCCGGCGTGCCTTGGTCCCTCGACGAGTTGCGCCAAGGGTCCGTAGGCAATCGCATCGGCGGCAAGTTTCATTATTTCTTCGAGATCGCGTCGACCAATAGTTACGCGCGCCAATTGGCCGACAGCGGCGCGGCCGAAGGTGAAGTGGTTCTTGCAGAGTCGCAGAGCCATGGGCGTGGCCGGTTGGGCCGCCACTGGCAATCGCCGCCCTACGTCAATCTCTACGTTTCCCTGATCCTGCGCCCAAGGTTGGCACCGGTGGACGCGCCGCAGATCACTTTGATGGCGGCGGTTGCCTTGGCCGAAACCGTGGCTTCGTTCGTTACTCAAGCCGTGACGATCAAATGGCCCAACGATATTCTCATCGGCGGCAAGAAACTCGCCGGCATTCTCACCGAAGCGTCCTGCGACTCGGAGCGGCTGCATTACGTGATTTTGGGCATCGGTGTCAATCTCAATTACGCCATCGCAACGATGCCGGAAGAAATTCGCCAGCGCGCCACTTCGATCGCCCATTTGACTGGCAATACGCTGAGCCGGGAAAGCTTTCTCCGACGATTGATTCATGACCTCGACCGGTGTTATGGAGAACTGGAACGGGCGGGCTTCGCGGCGCTGGCGCGGCGTTGGCAAAGCTATTTTAGTTTGCGCGATCGGCGCGTGCGAGTGGAACTGCTCGATCAAGTGACGAACGGTTGGGCGCGCGGCATCGACCGCGATGGCGCGCTGCTGGTGGAAGACGACAACGGCGTGATCCAGCGGGTGATCGCCGGCGATGTGATTCCCGTGGAGAGTTGATACCAGTTCCATGCTTTTGGCCATCGACATCGGTAACACCAACATTGTTCTGGGCCTCTACCAGGGCAAAAAATTGATCACCCACTGGCGTTTGGCGACCCAGGCCGAACGGACTGCCGATGAATACGGCGTCATCATCACGCAATTGGTCAGCGCCGCCGGCTTTCGCTGCGAACAGATCGCCGCGATTGTCGTGTCTTGCGTGGTGCCGCCGATGCTGACCACGATTCAAGAACTCGGTCAGAAGTTTTTCAAGCTCGATCCTCTAATAGTCGGCCCCGGCGTCAAGACCGGCATGCCGATCCTCTACGAAAGTCCCAAAGACGTCGGCGCCGACCGCATCGTCAACGGCATCGCCGCCTATGAAAAATTTCATGACAGCTGCATCATCGTCGATTTCGGCACGGCGACCACCATCGATCTGATTTCCAAGAAGGGCGAATATGTCGGCGGCGCCATCGCGCCGGGGTTGTCGATTTCCCTCGAAGCGCTGTTTCAACGCGCCTCCAAGCTGCCGCGCATCGAGATCGTCAAGCCCAAAGACGTCGTCGGCCGTAACACGGTCAACTCGATTCAAGCCGGGATTTTTTACGGCTACGTCGGCCTGGTGGAAGGCATCGTCAAGCGCATTCAAGATCAGCAAAACGCGCAAGCCAAAGTCGTGGCCACCGGCGGCCTGGCGCCGCTGGTCGCGTCCGAATGCGCCTGCATCAGCGAAGTGGATGAGTTTCTCACCCTCGAGGGGCTGCGGATCATTTACGATAGAAATTTTCTCCAAGAGGTGAAGACCCGAGCGCAAACTTAAATTGTCCCATAGGAGGAATCCAACGTCATGGCTACCACGGAGCTCGATAAACTTCGTAATGTCGGCATTGTCGGGCAAGGAGGATCGGGAAAGACCTCCTTGGGCGAAGCGATGTTGTTTGCGGCGGGAGCGACCCAGCGGTTGGGCAAAGTCCAGGACGGCACCTCGGTGCTCGACTACGAACCGGAGGAGATCAAACATCATGTTTCGATCTCGACGGCGTTTCACTCCTTGGGATGGAAAAAGCATGGCGTCACGTTGATCGATACGCCTGGCTACGCGGCGTTTCTGGCCGACTCGATCAACAGCGTACGCGCCATGGGCGGCGCCATATTCGTGCTCAATCCGGCGGTCGGCTTGCGCGTCGAATCGGAGCGGTTGTGGGCGCGTGCCAACGAATGCGGCGTGAGCCGTTTGCTGTTCGTCAGTAAGATGGATCATGAGCCGGCCAATCCGGTCGAACGCATCGCACCCATGCTGGAAACCTTGCAAGCCAAGGGAGTTTATTTGCAAATGCCGATGGGCGCCGAGTTCGGCTTCAAAGGTGTGGTCGACCTGCTATCGATGAAGGCATTTGTCTATGACGGCGACTCGGGTAAATACCACCAAAGCGATATTCCTGCCGATCTCGAAGGCGAGGCCGCCGAGTGGCGCGAAAAAACCATCGAAGCGGTCTCGGAACTCGACGACGCATTGATCGAGAAGTTTCTCGACGGCAAGGAATTGACGACGGAGGAATTAAAAAAAGCCATCCGTGACGCGACTCGGGAGCGGCGCATATTTCCGATCCTGTTCGGCTCGCCGCTGCATCAGATTGGCATCCCGCAGTTGCTCGATGCCGTGGCCGACTATTTGCCGGCGCCGCTGGAGGAAGAGGAATTCATCGGTAGGAATCCCGCGAAAGGTGAAATTCTCAAGCGTAAACATGATCCCGAAGCGCCGTTCTCAGCCTATGTGTTCAAGACGGTTATAGATCCATTCGCCGGCAAACTTTCGATCCTGCGCGTGCTCTCGGGCAAGCTCACTTCCGACATGACGATCTATGTGCCGAGCCGGCAAGTTCGCGAGAAGGTCGGCCACCTGTTTCGCTTGGAAGGTAAGAAGCAGGAAGCGGTCAAGGAAGCGGTGGCGGGGGAAATTATCGCCGTCGCTAAGTTCAGAGACATCGCCACCGGCGATACCCTGTGCGATGAAAAGGCGCCGATCCAATACGACGGGCCGGTCCATTTCACGCCCAACATTTCCTTCGCCTTGGAGCCCAAGAGCAAAGCCGACGAGGACAAGCTGCCCCAGGGATTGCATCTCATGAAGGAGGAAGATCAGACCATTGATCTGCATCGTGACGAAGAGACCCGCGATTTCATTCTGTCCGGCATGGGCCAGCAGCATGTCGAAATCGCCGTGGAGAAATTGAAACGGAAATACGGCGCGGAAGTCGTGCTCAAAGCACCCAAAATCCCCTACAAGGAAACCATCCGCGCCAGCGCCAGCGCCCAGGGCAGGCAGAAAAAACAGACCGGCGGCCATGGCCAGTTCGGCGATACTTGGATCAAGATCGAGCCGCTACCCCATGGGGGCGGGTTTGAGTTCGTCGACAAAATCGTCGGCGGCGCGATCCCGCGAAATTTTATCCCAGCGGTGGAGAAGGGTATTCGCGACGCCATGGCGGGCGGCTACCTGGCGGGTTATCCCATGGTCGATATCAAAGCGACGCTCTACGACGGCTCCTACCACGACGTCGATTCGTCGGATATGGCGTTCAAGATCGCCGCGTCTATCGGGTTCAAAAACGCCGTGGAAAAAGCCCAGCGGGTGTTGCTCGAACCGATCATGAACCTGGAAGTGACCGTGCCTGATGAATGCCTGGGCGATGTTATCGGCGACCTGAACAGCCGGCGCGGCAAGGTGCTCGGCATGGACACCAAGGGCCACATACAAGTGATCAAGTCGCGGGTGCCGATGGTGGAGGTTTTGAAATACGCCCCCGACCTGCGCGCGATTACCAGCGGCCGAGGTGAGTTTCACGTGGAGTTCTCGCATTACGAAGAGCTGCCGGCGCATTTGGCCGAGAAGGTTGTCAAAGAAGCCAAGGCGCGCAAAGGCGCCGACCATGAGACCGAACATCGCGCCCATGGTTAAATAATAGAAAATGGCGGACTCCTTCGGTGCGTTCAACGCCAGTCTGCTCTACTGCGGCAAATGCGGCCGCGCCATGCCGGTGCGTCAGCGCTTGTTGCTGGTTTTGCCCGACGGTGAACTGTTTGAATATAACTGCCAGGCTTGTAATACTTCGGTCGGTTCGAAAACTGAAAAGCCGGGTGCGATCACGAGTAAAGTTCATTTGGGAGGATTGTAAAAATGGCTGTCATCGATTCCGATGCGCATGTGTTGGAGACTGAACGTACTTGGGATTATATGTTGGAATCGGAGCGCGCGCTCAAGCCGCGCATCGTGCCGACGCCCAACGATCCGACATCGGGAGGCGAGTCCTGGTTGATCGACGGCACCTATCTGGGCAAAGCGCGCAACGTCGGCGCCGATACTTCGCGGGAAGCGCGCGAGATGGAAGATATCGCCGCTCGGCTCAGACATATGGACGAGCTCAATATCGATGTCCAAGTTTTATATCCGACGGTTTTTCTCCGGCCATTCACGCGCCGTGCCGACGTAGAGCTTGGGGTCACGCGCAGTTATAACCGCTGGCTCGTCGATATCTGGAAAAAAGCTTCGGAGCGGCTGCGCTGGGTGGCGGTATTGCCGTTGCTTTCCATGGACAAAGCTCTGGAAGAAGCGCGCTTCGCCAAGGAAAACGGCGCCTGCGGTATTTTCATCCGCGGCCTGGAAGGGGACAAGCGTTTGCACGATCCGTATTTTTTTCCGCTCTACGAAGAGGCCGGGAAACTCGATCTGCCGGTCTGCGTCCATTCCGCCACCGGCAGCTTCGCGGTGCATGATTACTTCGCCGACGAGTGCGGCTTCAACCGCTTCAAGCTCGCCGTGGTCGGATCGTTTCATTCTCTGATTTTCTACAAAATTCCCGAAAAATTCCCCAAGACCAAGTGGGCGTTCATCGAGGTCAGTTCTCAATGGGTGCCCTACGCAATCCACGATTTCGCCCGTCGCTATGAACGCAACGGCATCAAGGTCGATAAGAGCGAGGTGCTGCGCAAAAACAAAATATGGGTGGCGTGCCAGACCGACGACGATCTGCCCTATGTGTTGAAATTTTCCGGCGACGATATGCTGGTGATTGGCACCGACTACGGCCACAACGATACCTCGTCGGAAATCCTGGCGTTGCGCAAATTGAAAGAAGACGGCACCATTCCAACCCGAGTGGTGAATAAAATTCTCGACGACAATGCGCGGGCGTTGTACGGCATCTAAGTTGAACATCAGGAGCGGCGACGTAGCATGATCATCGATTTCCAAGCGCATGTTTTTCCTGAAGCCTATCTCGCCGAAATGAAGCGGCTCGACGGCGCGGTCGTTCTCGAAGCGCCCGATCCGCACAGCGGCATGACCTATTTCTACGACAAAAAACTCCGCTGCCGGATCAATACCTGCACGCTTCAAGGTCAGGACATCGACAAACGCTTGCAGCATATGGATCAGCATGGGATCGACATCCATGTGCTGACGATCCCGGCGCCGGGCGCGGATCGTTTCGAAGGCGCCGCGGCAGTGCAAATCGCCAGGGTCGCCAATGACGCCATCGCGGCGATCGCGCGCAAACATCCCAAACGTTTCATCGGTTTTTTCACGTTGCCGACTTGCGATATCCAAGCTTCGCTCGACGAGCTGGACCGTTCGGTCAACGATCTCGGCCTGCGCGGTTTTGGCGGCTTCGCCAATTTGAACAGTAAGGCTTTGGACCGCGAAGATCTGTTCCCAGTCTATGAGCGGTTAGCCAAGTATAAGTTGCCCGTTTACATTCATCCAACCGCGCCCCTGGCGACGCAATCGAGCGGCATCGACATCATGCCGACGCTGATCTTCGGGTGGGCCTACGACAGCACGGTGGCGATGACCCGTCTGGTTTATGGCCGCGTATTGGAGCGCTTCCCGGAAATCAATTGGGTGGTCGCCGACGTCGGCGGTGTGTTGGCGTTTTTCGCTCAGCGGGCGATTAACATTTACACCGGTCGCACCGAGGAGATTCGCCACAAGTATGGCTTGAAAGAAAATCCCTTGGATTCGTTCCGGCGCTTTTACGTCGACACCGCGGATCATCCGTCGTCGACACTGCGCTGCGTGAAAGATTTTTTCACACCGGAACGCATGGTGCTGGGTAGCAATTATCCCTACGGCCCGGAGGAAGGCTGTGTTCTGTTACGCAACAGTTTGAAAGCCATCGACGGCCTCGATCTCAACTCTGCCGATAAAGAAAAAATTCTCGGCGGCAATGCCGCAAGGATTCTCGGATTAGGAGCGCCATGAAGTTTTCCAAAGCAGCCCGGCCGGTGATCCTGAGCCAGAACGGCATGGTGTCGTCGGGCCATTATTTGGCAAGCTTGGCTGGTGTCGAGATTCTCAAGGAAGGCGGCAACGCCGTCGACGCGGCCTTGGCCGCGGCCTTTGTCTCGGCGGTGGTGAAACCGGAAACCAGCGGTCCGGGCGGCGATTTGTTCGCGCTGGTGTCGATGAAAAAGACCGGCAAGGTCGAAGCGATCAACGCCAGCGGCCCAGCGCCGGCCCAGGCGAGCATCGAAAACTTTCACGCCCGCGGTTTGCAGACGATCCCGCAGTACGGGCCGCTGAGCATCGCCGTGCCCGGCGCCGTCGACGGCTGGCTCGAGCTGCACAAGAGATACGGTACGAAAGATTTAGCCCGCTTAACCGCCGATGCGGTGCGCCTCGGCCGGGAAGGTTTTCCGATCACCCAAGAATTTTCCGAAGCGGTGCATGAATTCGCGCCGGAATATTCCGCGGTGGACAAATATTATCGCCAGCCCTTCGGCACGGCGAAGCCGGGAAATATTTTAGTGCAGAAAGGTTTGGCGGATGTCTTCGAAAAGATCGCGCGCCACGGCCGCGCCGGATTTTATGCCGGCGAAGTGGCGGAAAAAATCTGCGCGACGATCAAGGCTGAAGGCGGCATGCTCACCCAGGAAGACTTGCAGCCCATCGTCTGCCAATGGTTGGAGCCGTTGAGCTCGACCTACCGCGATACGCTGGTTTACGAGCAGCCGCCAGTGTCCCAAGGGTTCATGGTTTTAGAGATGCTCAATATCGCCGAGGCTTGGCCGTTTCAAGACGGCAGCATGAGCCAGGCGGAAATGATTCACTGGCAAATCGCCGCGAAAAAACTCGCCTTCGAAGATCGCATCCAATATCTCGAAGATCCGGCGTTCGGCGATCCGAAGATTGGATTATTGATTTCCAAAGCTCATGCGGCGAAGCGGCGCGAACTCGCCGAAGAAATTTTACGCCGGCCGGCCGCATCGGCGGGCACGCAGAGCAGCGACACGACTTATCTGTGCGCCACCGATCGCGACGGTAACGCGATCTCCTTCATTCAAAGCGTGTTCGCGCCCTTCGGTTCCCGCGTGATCGCCGGCGACACGGGCGTGATCATGAATAATCGCTTGTGCAGCTTCGGTCTCGATCCGAGCAAAGCCAACGCACTCATGCCCGGCAAGCGGCCGGCGCACACGCTCAACACGTACTTGGTCTTTCGCGGCGGCGAAGTGTTCGCCGTCGGCGGTAGTCCCGGCGCCGACGAGCAGCCGCAGAGCAATTTTCAAATCATCCACGATCTGGTCGATCTCGACATGGACCCCCAGAGCGCGGTGGAAGCGCCGCGCTGGAGCCATATGCCGGGCACGCCGCCGCGCGACAAATTGCCCGAAGCGCTGCGCATGGAAGCGGGCTACGATGCGGCGACCCTCGAAGGTTTGCGCCAAAAAGGCCACAAGGTAAACGTCGTCGACCGCTGGTCCTTCGGTAGCGCCAAAGTGATCGCTCGCGACCGCGAGCATGGCTGCTGGGTCGGCGGCGCCGATCCGCGCCGCGTCGCCTACGCGCTGGGTTACTGATTGTCGCCGCACGCTTCTCTCATCAAACTTATATCGTAATAAATTCTTGTAACTGAATCGCATGGGAGTCTCGGTGGAAAAAATCGGCATGATCGGCACCGGCGCCATGGGCTTGGCGTTGTTGGAGCGGCTGAAGCTCGCGGGTGAGAATGGCGTTGTTTGCTACGACGCCGACGGGCCGGCTTTGGATTCGGCCCGCGCTCTCGGTTATCGCGCCACAAGCAGCGCCGCCGATTTGGCCAAGCAAGCGACGCTCATCGATATCGTCGTGCGCACCGATCAAGATATGCTCGA
The DNA here is from genome assembly GCA_009692615.1 of Deltaproteobacteria bacterium. Classification (NCBI taxonomy): domain Bacteria; kingdom Pseudomonadati; phylum Myxococcota; class Myxococcia; species Deltaproteobacteria bacterium. Next base: position 17,639 of record SHYW01000091.1, read on the forward strand.
CTGTGTGCTCGGCAAGGGCGGTGTGTTAGAAACCGCGCAGCCCGGCACTTTGCTTTTGCTCCACAGTTCGATCTTACCGCACACGGTGAAGAAGGTCGCCGAGGCGGCCCGCGCCCAAGGCGTTCACACGATTGACGCCTGCATGACGGGTGTGCCGGACACCGTGCGCAAGGGTCATCTGAGCTTCGTTGTCGGCGGCAGCGACGAAGATGTCGAGCGCGCCAGACCGCATTTACTTAAAATGAGCCAAGAAGTTTTTCACATGGGCGCCGTCGGCACCGGCGCGGTGGGCAAGTTGATCAAGAACATGCTCGGCGGCGCCGAAACATTGATTGTCCACGAAGCGATTCAAATCGGCATCGCCGGCGGCATTCCATATCCCAAGGCATTGGAGATGATGCGGCGCATCGGCCACGACAGCGTGCTCAATCGCTGGCAGCGGACTTTCGATGCGTCGGGCAACGATCCGTTGCCGCGCTCGGGGCGCAACGTGTTGAACAAAGATATTCCACTGGTGGCCGAGTTGGCAAGATTATTAAATACCGACACGCCGATTACTCGACAATTGGGGTTAGCCGCGGATAAAGTCGTGGCGGCTAATGAGCAGCGCAACAAACAGAAATAGATTTGAGAGGATGGCGCAAAGTGAAGTGTAGTTTGTTTACCGAGATTCAAGTGCCCCAGGGCGCGTCGCCGGCGGCGCGATTGGAAGAGTTCATGGAACAAGCGGAGTTGGCGGATCGCTTGGGTTTTTACACCTACTGGGTCGCCGAGATTCATTGCCAGCCGCAGTTTTCGCTGATGTCGGCGCCCTACGTCGCGCTCGGCGCCGCGGCGCAGCGGACAAAACATTTGCGCCTGGGTGTCGCCGTCAACACCTTGCCGATTCATCACCCGGTCGCGCTCGCCGAGCAGTCGGCGATGCTCGACTTGGTCAGCGGCGGACGCATGGACTTCGCCTGCGGCGGCGGCCATCCGCATAGCCGGGCCTATGAATGTTTCGGCGCCGATCACAAGGCGACGCATGAAATCATGGCCGAAGCGATGACGGTGATTCGCAAAGCGTGGTCGGAAGCGAAGCTGGTCCATGACGGCAAATTTTTTCACATCCCCGAAGTGATCGTCAATCCCAAACCGGTGCAAAATCCGCTGCCGCCGTTTTGGATGGCGACCAGTTCGCTGGACGGCGTCGAAGTCGCGGCGCGCCTGGGGGTGAATATTTTTCTGCCGATTCACACCCGCGCGCCGGATCAAGTTTATGAATTCGCCGACGCCTACTGGGCGGGATTGAAAAAGCATGGCCATGATTCGCAAAACAAAGAGTTGGGGTTGCTGGTTCCCATACACGTCGCAAAAACTACGGCGGAAGCCAAGGCACGCTCGGAAGCAGGCGTGACGAGTTATTTCAAGACGATCCTCGATATGCGCTTGGACTACACCGACTGGCTCAATCGGCGCGGCGTCGAGTTGCCGGCGCGCCTGCGCACGGCGGCCGGCGCCATGGTCGGTTTCGAAACCGTTTGCGAGAAGCATGCGGTGATCGGCGATCCAGCATTTGCCATCGAGAAAATTAAAGATTTGACCAAACGCACGGGCGCGACGCAGGTGCTCACCTGGTTCAATATCGGTACGGTGGCGCATGCGGCCGTGCAAGAGTCGATGCAGCTGTTTGCCGCCGAAGTGATGCCGAAGCTTTGATTGGCCGCAAAAAACGCCAATTTGGGGAGAATACAGTGGAAGAACTTACCGAACAGAAATGCGTCGCGTGCCGAGTCGGCGCGCCGTCAGTGACGGTGGAAGAGATTAAAGAGCTTTCGCCCGTTGTGCCGGAGTGGCGGATCGTCAATGAAGATAACATTCCCAAGCTCGACCGGCTGTTCAAGTTCAAAAACTTCGTCGATGCCATGGCATTCACCGACGCCGTCGGCGCCGCCGCCGAGGAAGAAGGGCATCATCCGCGCATCACCACCGAATGGGGTAAGGTCGCCGTGACTTGGTGGACGCACAAGATCAAGAACCTGCACAAGAACGATTTCATCATGGCGGCGAAGACGGATGCGATTTATAAGCGGTTTGCCTAGTATAGGTGCCATTGAGTTATTGTGATGGTTTGGGTGCTGGCGAGATTACTGGCTGTAACGTTTCGCAAGCCAGTGATGTGGTGGCGATTATTCCTGGCCGTATGCTTGATGCCATTTGGGTTGGGTGTAAGTGCATGCTTGGTAAATCAAGATCCGCTACGGCTTGCACTTATCGCAATTGAGGCGGGCAGGCATGATTTAGCGATTAGATATCTTGAAACGGTGGAGCGAGGTGAATTGCTTTCTGAAAAGCAGAAGTTTGATGTTATTTATCTCCGTGCAAGAAACTTTGAACGCCAGGGAAGAATATCTGATGCGATCGCTATCTATCGTGACATTCGGCGTACTCACAAAACGACTGTCTATGGATTTCTTGCGGAGCAAAAGCTGAGACAGCACGAAATTGACTATGATGGGTCTGCTGAATCATTCGCATTAAATACGGAGACGGTGGCCGATAACTCCGCTGGCGCGGAAAACGTTTCTCTCAGAATCAGCGACAAAGTTCGCGATAGGTCTGAATTGCGAGACTATTTCCTTGCGATAAGAAAAAAAATTGAATCGTATTGGAACTATCCCTGTCTCATGTCAAAGGAGGCGGGCAATTGCAATTTTCGCGATGCGAGAGTTTCACTTGAAACTTACATATCCCACGACGGCAGTCTTATCTCGGCGCGCATTATCAAGAGTTCAGGAATCCAAGAATATGATAATTATGTGATCGAAGCGGTCGTGTTAGCTGCGCCGTTCGCTCCGTTGCCATCTGATCTTCGCTCTGAGGTGAACTCGCCCATCTACGTAACGATGGGATTTGAATATCGAAACAGTCTTGAGCGTTCTGTGACGGAAAACACTCAATAAAATTCTGTGTGTAATGGATTGGAGGGGGTGGCTGGAAATGAGAGTCTTAATTAGCTTGATTTGTTTCATTTGCTTTCTCGTCGGTGCTGATTCGGCTCATGCGCAAGATCAGTTTTACCGCGGCAAGGTGCTGCGCATCATCGTCGGCTTTCCGCCGGGCGGCGGCTACGATACTTATACGCGCCTGCTCGCGCGCCACATGGGTAAACAGATCGCCGGCAATCCCACCGTGGTGGTCGATAATATGAGCGGCGCTGGCAGCATGATTTCCGCCAATCATATTTTTCGCGTCGCCAAAGCGGACGGCTTGACCGTCGGCCACTTCATCGGCGGTTTGTTCCTGCAACAAATCCTCGGCAAGCCGG